>JALONX010000037.1 GCA_025454695.1 Chloroflexaceae bacterium | reverse complement strand
CATCCCCGACATGCTGCTGCGCCTGCGGGCCGACGGCGTGAAGGCGGGCAAGGCCCAGGCGATTGAGAAGATCGCTATCGGTGGCTTCCGCGCCGCAATGACCAACCCGGCGCTCTACAAAGCTGGCGGCAAGCTGGCTTCCCTTGGCACGCGCTTGCTTTCCAAAAACGGCCAGTTGCGCAAGCTGCCCCTGCCCCTGCTGAACATGTGGACGCGCCAGCGGGATTTCCCGGCCTTTGCGCCAAAATCCTTTACCGAGTTGTGGGAGGAGCGGGAGCGGCGGGGTGGCGCGGCGGGATAAGTTGGCAGATTGGGCGATTGGGCGATTGGCGATTGGCGATTGGCGATTGGGCGATTGGGCGATTGGCGATTGAACACCCACCCTGATTGCTGTTGCATGGCGGGGGCATGCGCCACCTGGCGCGTCGCAGCCACGGGACTCACATGCGGGGGGGCTAGGGCGTCAGGCCCCGGCCTGCCCTGCCGTTCGACAAGCTCACGAACCGCGTAGCCGAAGGGTCGAAGGTGGGCGGGGCTAGCCCCGTTTCGCTCGCTGCATAGGCAAAACCAACAACCATCGAAAAAACAGCTCTAACCACCCGCCCGCTCAATCAACTCCCCCATCGACTCAATATCCCCGCCGAGCGGAAACAGCAGCGCCCCACTGACGCCGGGCGTGGCTCGTAGTTCGGCCAGCATCTCCGCGCTGTAGGCCAGGCCAGCCGCCCGGCGCTGCGGGCCGGGCGTGCGCCGCAGCAGCGCGATAAACTCCTCTGGCACTAACGCGCCCGGCACCTCGGCTTGCAACCACAGCGCCTGCTCCAGCGTTGTCACCACGGCGAGACCGGCAATGAGCCAGGCGTGCTGCAATGCCCCCAGTTCACCCATGTGGCGCACGAAGGGTCGAAAGAGCGCCAGGTCAAACACGGCCTGCGTCTGAATAAAATCGGCCCCGGCGGCAACTTTGGCGCTGGCCCGTTCGGCCTGCAAGGCATGCGGCGGGCTGAACGGGCTGCCTGCCGCTCCAATCATGTACGTTGGTGCCTGTTGGAGTGGGCGGCCATTGTGCAAACAGCCCTCGTCACGCAGGCGGCGGGCCATGGCAATCAACTCCAGCGAGTCGAGTTCAAATACGGCTCTGCTCTGGCGGTGGTCACCCAGGGCCGGGTGGTCGCCGGTGATGCAAAAGACATGCTGCACGCCCAGCGCCACCGCCCCCAGCAAATCGGATTGTAAAGCGATGCGGTTGCGGTCGCGGCATGTCATATTGAGGATGGCGGCAGAACCCTGGCGCTCGAACATGGCCGCTGTTGCCAAAGCCGAGGTGTGCGGCGTGGCCAGGGCATTATCGGCCACATTCACCGCATCAACCCGGCCACGCAGCGGCTCGTAGCGCCGCAGCAGCTCGCTCAGGTCGGCGCTGTCTGGCGCGTAGACTTCGGCGACCAGGGCGAAGCCGCCGCCTTGCAACCGTGCCGCCAGCGGGCCGCTGTGGGTTTTGCGGCTGGTGGGCGGCGTAAGTGGCGCGTTAAGCCGCCATGCCAACGAGTCGGCGATGGCCAGGTAGGGGCAGGGCAGCGTCGCATCTACCTCGCACACATTGCCGGGCCGCACCCCGCCGCAGGGGCCGTGGAGCATGCGTTTTGGGCAGCGCGCCTGGGCTTCAACCAGCGCGATCTCGTGGGTATCGGGCATCGTCGTTCTCGTTTAAGCAGATTGTGGTTGGGGCTAGTATAGCTGATCTTGTTGGGTTCTATTTGCCCCGCACATGGCTGGAAGACCACAAGGGTCGCGTCCTCAGCTTCGACGACATTCGCCACTACGGGCGCATGGTGGCGGCGTTGCGCGTGACCCAGCGCGTGATGGCAGAAAGTGGGCGGATAGCGCTATAATGTGCTACATTGAGCTGTCTGACCTATACTGACAAACCAGAAAGTAACGCTTAGCCAGGGGGAGAACCATGGCAACACTCGTTGAACCACATGTCCACCAATGGACACGGCAGGAATATAACCAGATGGCTGAGATGGGCCTGTTTCGCGGCAAACGGGTTGAACTGATCGAAGGGCAGGTGATAGTGATGAGTCCAATGGGAAGCCCCCACGCCACTGCCGTAGCCCTGGCCGCTCACCGGCTGGAAGCTGCCTTTGGCCCTGGCTATTTTGCCCGCTGGCAGATGCCGTTTGTAGTCAGTAACACTTCCGAACCAGAACCTGATGTTGCCCTTGTGCAAGGCAGTGTCCGCGATTATACCAACCAGCATCCCACCAGTGCGGTCTTGATTGTTGAAGTTGCTGACACGTCCTTGAGCTATGACCGTGAGACCAAGGGCAGCCTTTATGCCAAAGGTGGCATTCAAGATTATTGGATCATTAACCTGGTTGACGATCAGCTTGAAGTCTACCGCAACCCGGTTGCCGACCCTGATGCGCTGTATGGAATGCGCTACGCCAGCAGTCAAATTCTGCGAGAACACGACCAGATTGCGCCCCTTGCCCTTCCCCGTGTACATATTTTCGTTGCCGATATTCTGCTATAGGGGTGACGCTCTGTCGGTCTTGCCATGTCGCTGCCTCAGGTGTCATATGCGGGGTTTGGGGCGTCAGGCTCCAGTGGGGAGTCCAGAGGGACTAGCCCCGCTGGGCGGGGTGTGGGGCGGCTCCCTTGAGCTTGTCGAAGGGCAGCGCCCGCAGCAGCAGATATTGTGTGCTACACTATTTGGTAGGTCAGTGCTGTGGCGTGGAGGAAGGGTATGACGTATCGTGTAGATATTAGCGAAGCGCAGGGTCGTCTGCTCGATCTCATTCGGGCTGCTGAACAGGGTGAAGAGGTGCTGATTACTGAAAATCAGCAGCCAGTCGTCCAACTGGTACCGGTCGCTGTTGAACTGGCACGTCCACGCTTTGGGAGTGCGCGGGGACGAGTGCAGATACGCGAAGATTTCGATGCGCCGCTCGATACTGTCCATTAGTGTTGCTCATACTGTTCGTGTCGTCTCCCTTCCCTATCATCATCGTGACCCCTTTGATCGTCTTCTGATAGCACAATCTTTGGTTGAGGGTATCACCATTATTGGCACAGACACTATCTTTGATGACTATGGCGTCACACGGTTGTGGTGAACATCTGCACGGCGTTTTTGCCTTTGAGTCGGGCAGTTGGCGGCTGGCCTCAACATTCTCGCCTTTTAACCATGCCAGCTTGCGACATGCGGTTTTATGTTCATTTGTAGCCTCAAAGTCATTGGTTTCGCCTGCGCGGCGGGCGGTCAGGGGCCAGCCCCCGACACCCCCGTTGGGGCCTGACGCCCCAAACCCCCGCATGTGAGATGAGTGGCAGCGATACATCAGGTGGTGGATGCCTCATCTACACCCAGATGAGAGGAGTTTCTTGGGTCTGATAGACCTGGAAGCCCTGACGTTGTTGCACGTAGAACCGAACTAATCAGCCCTGAGGCATGCGCCACGAACTTTCCAACTGGTACGCGCTCTGCGCCGCCCCTGAAAAGCACGTCACGCGGCGCGGCCCGGTGCTACCCCTTCCTCGATGAGTTGGCGAATCTCGTCCAGGCTGTCCGGGGTGCAGATGCCCAGGCCGGGCAGGGCATGCAACCCCACGCCGCCCCAGCGCCGCACCACCGTGGCCACTTCGCCCGTGGGGCAGCCCAGCAGTTCCGCTGCTGCCTCTTCGCTGACAAAGCCCTCGTCGGCCAGTTGCCCTTCCAGCCGCTGCCACGGTGTGAGCGTGGCGGCAACCCCAAGGCGGGGAAAGGCCCGCTCGAGCAGGCGCACCAGGGCGGGCACGGCCTCACCGGGCGTCTCGTCGTAGGTGGCCAGGGGCACCGGGCAACTGGGCAGCACCAGCGCCACCGCCGAGGGCACCACCAGCAGAATATCGGTGCGTTTGCCCAGGCTGCCGATGTCTTTGATCAGCGCGTCGGCGGTGGCACGCCCGCTGGCCAGGCAGAGCAGCGCCCGCTGGTTGCCCCGCTGCATGGCAAAGTCCGGCACCACCACCGTGTCCTTGCCGATGATTGGCTCCGGGTCGCGCCGCAGCCGCCAGCCACGGCTGCGCCCCCCCACCAGTGCCCTGCTCCAGGCCCGCCGGAAGTTCTCGATAAAGGCTTCGTCCCAGGCTTCGCCCGCGTCGGGGGCGGCGGCCCTGGCGGCAACCCCCAGCACCCGCAGTGCCCGCTCGTCTAGCTTCAGCGTCAAGGTCTGGCCGTTGAGATGCACGCCGGCCTCGCCGTCGTAGGCGGCGTCGGGGTGGGCGGCGAGGAGCCGCAGCAGCGCCCGCACCAGCCGCCGCCCGATGCGGCTCCAGTTGCCCAGGGCGTCGCGCCCACCAAACAGCGTCAGTTCCAGCCGGTCGTCGAAGAGCGAGCGGGGCCATTCGCCACGGCGGTAGCGCAGGCGGTAGCGGCGGGCCAGGTTATGCACGCTGCGGATCATCGGCCAGACGGGGCCACGCAAACTCAGGCGCACGCTTTCTGCATGGCAAAGGGCCGTTTCCAGCGAATGGTAGTTGTAGGCGGCGATGATCGCTTCCGCTGTGGGCGTGGGGCCGAGCTTCATCAGCACCTGCTGCTGCTCGGTGTCGAGGGTCAGGCCGCGCTCAAACTGGGCGGGCGTAAAGACCGGGGACGGAGGCTCAGACATTTTTACCGCAAAGGACGCAGAGGACGCTGAGTGCTTCTTGTATTTCTGATTCTCGGCGCTCTCGGCGTGCTCGGCGGTGAGTTGTGCGGGACTCTCGGTAGTGAGTTGGGAGCAGAGAAAATCAAGTGCTTCGGGCCGTTCGTGCGGCAGGATGACGCCGCTGTAGCGCCCGTTGGCCAGGCCGTAAAGCTTGCGGCGTAGGGCGGCGGGGTTGGGTAGCCCGGCCCGCCAGAGGGCCTGGGCCGTCTCGTCGCCAAATGCGTCGGAAAAGTTCTGGGTGCGCCAGGTGTAGGTGCGGCTCAGGCAGGCCACCAGCCCCCGTGCCAGGCGCGGGTCACCAAAAAATTCGAGTAGCGTGTCGGTCTCGAAATCGGCGCGGCGACGCCCCACCATGCGCTCGAAATAGTTGATGGCAAAGCCCAACGCGGCGGTGTAGCGGTCGTCCCGAATTTGATATGGGTAAAGCTGGCGCGTGTCGCCCGTTTTGCGCGTGGTCTTCTTAAAATCACTGGTCTTGAATGCCATGGGAAACTCCTTTTTTTGCCACAGAGGGCACAGAGGGCACAGAGGAGCAGCAGAAACACCAACATCCAGTCAGCTTTTTCTTATTGCCACAGAGGACACAGAGGGCACGGAGATGGTAAAGCGTGGAACGTACTGCGTACTCACTCGCAACTCGTAACTCGCAACTCGTAACTCGTAATTCGTAATTCGTAACTCGTAACTCGTAACTCTGTGCCCTCTGTGCTCTCTGTGGCTAATTAATTTTTTGCCCGAAGCGCAACTGATGGCCGTTGCAGTCGGCGATGGTAAATTCGCGCATGCCCCAGGGTTCGCTGGCAATTTCCTCAACAATCTGCACGCCGTTGGCCTGAAGGCGGGCATACAGCCCATCAATGTCGCCGCTGACGAAGAGGTAAAGCCAGCCCGCGTGGGTGATGGGTTCGTCGCTTTCCACCTGGCTGAATTGGATGCGTGCGCCCTGGTTTGTCCATTCACCCAGAAACACGCCCGCATGCGTGGGCGGGTCTCCATACAGAAACTCCACCGCAAAGCCCAGCACATCGCGGTAGAACGCGCTGGTTTCGGCGACGCTGCGCACCGGCAGCACCGGCTCCAGGGCGTAGCAGCGTTGCCCGTTGCGGGGCAGCTTGCCATGTGACCAGGCCTCGGCGGTGAGGCCGTAGATAAGCTGACCAGAACCCAGGCTACCCCGGCGGGTGAAGCCCGCTTTTTCGGCCACCCGTTGCGAGGCCCGGTTCGCCTCACGAATCCAGAGTTCGGCCCGTTCCAGGCCCAGCACCGTGAAACCGTGGGACAGGACGGCCTGCATGGCTTCGGGCACGTAGCCCTGGCCCCACATGTCGCGTTGCAGCAGGTAGCCCATGCCCGGAATACCCTGGTTGCCGTGATACCCGATGAACCCGCAGGCCTTACCGGAATCGGCAGGGCACAACGCCCACCAGCATGCCTCTGGCAGTCGCGTCATTTCCCTTATCATTGCAGCCGTGTCGGCGAGGTTGGCATGTGGGGGCGTGTGCCAGTGGCGCATGGTCTCGGCATCGCTCATGCACGGGAAGAGATCGGTGGCGTCAGCTTCGCTGAGCGGGCGCAAGGTCAGGCGGGCGGTGGTGAGGGTTGTAATCTGCATAATGGTGAAGTATGAAGTATGAAACGCAACAATGTGCAAAGAACCGAGAACAGAGAACCACAAGCGCAGAACGATGAACGCAGAACGATGACCCACGTAGTACCATTTGATTGTAAAACCAGCTGAGCATCCTGAGTAGGCCACCCCGTGATCGTTTGCGTGCCTAAACACGTAAAAGCCGTATCGAAGGGTGCGAGTTGGTGGCACGAGCCGTACCCTTCGATACGGCCTGCGGCCTACTCAGGATGCTACGTTCTTCGCGCACCTGCATATTTTGGCTTCTGTCACCTTGTCACCTTGTCACCTTGTCACATACTGGCTCTGTGTTCTCTGTGTCTCTGTGGCTATCCGGCCTGTTCCCGTTTGGGCGTTTTGCGCCGCTTGCGGGCGGCGTTGACCTCGCTGGTGTAGCGAGTCACCAACTCGTAGAGCAGGGCTTCCTGCTTTTTGGGGCGAATGACGCGGCCCAGGCGCTGGATGTGTTCGCGGGCGGTGCTGTTGCCGCTCACCACAATGGCTACGTTGGCGTCGGGCACGTCCACGCCTTCGTTCAGCACCCGCCCGGCGACGAGTTTGGAATAGGCTCCGTTGCGAAAGGCCTGTAACATCTGCTTGCGCTCGTCGGGGGCGGTGCGGTAGGTGATGGCGGGCAGGGCCAGCGCCTGGCTGATGCGGTCAACCAGCAGAGTGTATTCGGAAAAGATTAGCACTTTGTCGGCCCGGTGCTGGGCCAGCAGGCGGGCCACTTCGCCCATTTTGGCCTCGGCGTTGAGGGCGATCATGCGGGCCTGGTGGTGGGCACGCATGGCGGCGCGGGCGGCGGGGTCGCTGCCGCTGCGCTTGATCAGTTCACCGAAGAAGTCGCCGCCCCGCATCAGCAGGCCGCGATTTTTGGCGATAAACCACTTCCACTCCGTCATCAGGGTGCCGTAGCGCAAGGCCTCGTCGGGCTGCAAGTCTACGTAGATGCGCTTTTCCTTAAATTTGGCCAGGTGCCCTTCGGCAGAAAGTTCGGCGGGCGTGCGCTGAAACACCACCGCGCCGAGCAGGCGGTAGAGGTCGTCTTCCGCGCCGTCGCTCCGTTCCGGCGTGGCGGTGAGTCCCAGGCGGTAGGGGGCGGTGCAGCGGGTGGGAATGGTGCTGTGGGACGGCGAGGGCAGATGGTGGGCTTCGTCGCAAATCAGCAGGCCAAAGTCGCCGATGGGCGATTCGGGCATGGCGGCGGAGGCATAGGTGATGACGGTGATCGGACGCACCTCGCGCCGCCCGTCGCCCACCACGCCGACCTTGTTTTTTGCCACGCCGAGCCGTTCCACCACCGCGTCGCGCCACTGGTAGAGCAGTTCAATCGTCGGCACCACAATCAGCGCCCGCAGCTTCAGCCGCTCAATCGCCATCAGTGCCAGCACGGTTTTGCCCGCGCCAGTGGGCAACACCACTACGCCCCGGCCCTCGTTCGCCAGCCATGCCGCCAGCGCTTCGTCCTGGTAGGGGCGGGGCGTCACGCTCAGTTTGGCCCGGTAGCCGCCGATCAGTTCGGCATCGTCGGCATCGGGGGCGAGCAACTCGGCCAACGCCTGGCCATCAAGCTGGGCGTCGAGCAGGGTTGCTTCTTCCTCTTCCAGGGCGGCGAAGAGTTCTTCAAGTTCGTGTTGATGGTGCATAACAAATTTTAAGAGAATTTAACGCAGAGGCGCAAAGCCGCAGAGACGCAAAGTGAAATATCGGAACAATATTAAACCTGCAAATGTTATACATCCCTCTGCGCCTCTGTTCCTCTGCGTCTCTGCCTTTCTGTGTTCTCAGGCTCACAATGCCAGCGCCTCCTGGCGAACCAGGGGCGGGCAGAGCGTGTTGAGTATCACGGCGGTACGCTTTGGCCCCACACCCCAGACGCGCTGGAGCTTGCCGGTGGCGGCGGCGCGGCGCAAGTTGTCCGGCTCGGTGCTGCCCACGTCGGCCACGATGCGGCTGGCAATGGCGGGGCCAATGCCAGGCACATGCAGCAGGCGGGCCTCGTCGGGCGACAGCTCTTCGCACAGCTCATCGTAGAAGGCCAGGCGGTTGTCGGTGGCAAGGGCGCTGATTTTGGCGGTGAGACTTTTGCCTAACCTGGGAATGCCCAACGGCTTGCCCGCAGCCAGCCGTTGGGCCACTGGTTCGCGCATGCGGAGCAGAAAGCGGGCGGCACGGCGGTAGGCGCGGATGCGGTAGGGGTTGCCGTGCTGGCGATTCAGAATCGAGGAAATGTTGAACAGAATACCGGCGATGTCGCGGTTCGTCATACTCCACCTCAGGTACTTACTCGTGTTACAGGTTCTGCGTTCTGGTGGGATAAAATTTAAGTTGACAGCAATTATGTTCTAAATTATACCACCGTTGGAGGTGAGAGTCAAGGGTGGTATTGGTGTAAAGGGTTTTTGCTGCAATAGATTGAGCATCTGTACGATGTGTAAATCTCTAGCCAGATTTTTGGCATGATGAACCATCTAAGTATCCTGAGTAGGCTGCCATTTAGGTAACGCAGTCCAGGTTTCCTGAAGGCTATATCGAAGGAAGCGCGGGTGCTGTTAAGTGGCACGAGCTGCGCTTCCTTCGATGCCTCGTTGTCATTCCGACCGCAGGGAGGCATCTCCAATGAATCGCAGTGAAGACCCCTCACTTCGTTCGGGGTGACACGGAGGATCAATGAAAAATTCCGTCGGCAAACCTCTAAGAAAAGGTCTTTTTGAAGCTCGCGCAAAGCCGCCAAAGCCCGCCCTGAGCTAGCCGAAAGGACACAACGTTCTGGCTCAGAAACGTTCACCTGCAACCCTTTGTGAGCTTTGTGCCTTTGTGAGAGGCTTTTCAGACAGGCTCTAACACAATTTGTGGACGGAAAGAAACATGACACCCACCCTCATTTCTGGTAAAGTACGAACATTACCCATAAGGAGGCACAAGAATGCCAAAGCGAACCATACGCGAATCTGATCGCACCTGGAACTTGATCCACTACTACAAGCTCAATCCAGAAGCGGTTTATGAGGAGGCGATCTGGCAGGCGGCGGTGCGGGCCATGCCGCTGGCCAAATTCAATTTTGGAACCCAGCAACTGCTGCTAGATGCCGAGCGTGAAGCCCAACAGCTGGGCGATGAAACAATGAGCGATGTGCATCTGCTGCTGGCGCTGCTGAATGACTCAACCGGTGTCGTGGGTCAGGTCTTACGCGAGATGAACATGGTTGAACCAATTCGCACAAAGCTGCTGGAGGTCATTCAATCGCCAGGCTACCGCGAAGGCTCGAACCGGGTCATAGACAAAACCGGCAAACAGCTGGGCTTCATGTGTGCCGACGAGGAGGGCGAGCGTTACATCGGCGATGCTGACGGCGTGCCATTGCGCATCAGCCTCAACCCCGATGGCAGTGCCAACATTGCCGATGCCAACGGCAACCCGGTGCAACTCGATGCCGACGGGCGGATTGTGGTTGCAGAACGCAGCTAAACGCAGAGACGCAGAGGCGCAGAGAATTCAGGTTACGCAGTACGCAGTACGTAGCACGCAGTCACCTTGTTGTCACCTTGTCATCTTGTCACCACATGGGGAATACGAAATGAATTCGACGAACGTCCGCGCCGATTTCCCCGGCCTGCGGGAGCTGACCTACCTGAATATGGGCACCCACGGGCTGATGCCGGAACCAGCCCTGCGCCGCTACCAGGCCGCCATCGCCAGCTACGAGCAGATCGGCTACTTCGCTCACTACGAACTGGAGGCTGCCCGTGAACAGGCCCGCGCCCGCATGGCCGCGCTGATCAACGCGCTACCGGAGGCCGTTGCCCTGACCGGCAACGCCAACGACGGGATCAACCTGGTGGCGGCGGGGCTGGCCTGGCACCCTGGCGACGAGGTGCTGGTCTCCGATCAGGAACACCCGGCGCTGGAGTCGCCCTTTGGTTATCGGGCTACGCGGGGCGAGCTGGTGTTGCGCCGTTTTCATGTGGGCGCAACTGCCGCCGAGACGCTGGCGAATGTGGAGCAGGCGCTGTCGCCCCGCACCCGCCTGCTGGCCTTCAGCTACATCAGTTGTCAGACGGGCACGCGGCTGCCGGCAGCGGCGATCTGCCAGTTGGCCCGTGGGCGGGGCGTGCAAACGCTGGTTGATGGGGCGCAGGCGCTGGGGCAGTTCCCGCTGGATGTGGCGGCCCTTGGCTGCGACTACTTGGCCAGCAACGGCCACAAATGGCTGGGCGGGCCAAAAGGCACGGGACTGTTCTATCTTCGGCCCGAACTGCTGGATGAACTCCGTCCAGCCCATGTTGGCGCTGGCTCGCTGCGGCCCGAGCAGGCGGCCCCCGAACTGCTGCCCACGGCGGCCCGCTTTGAGTTTGGCACGCGGACCTTACCGCTCTGGGTGGGCATGAACGCGGCGCTGGACTGGTGGGAGGAACGGGGTTTTGAACCACTTCAGACTCACATGCAAGCGATGTCCGCCCGCCTCAAGGCCCAGGTGCTGGAGCGGCCCCAGTTGCAGCTGCTCACCCCGCTGGACTGGGAGGACTCAAGCGCCCTGGCCAGCTTCCGCGTGGCAGGCCAACCCGACAGCATCGCCCTGCTGAAATGGCTCTGGGAACAGCGCATTGTGGTGCGGGCGGTGACGGAACAGAAAGCTATCCGTATCTCGACCGCCTGCTTCACTAACGACGAGGATTTGGCGCGATTGTTTACGGCGTTGGATGGGATAGCCACTCTTCACGGATGATGTGAAACGTAAAACGTGAAACGTGAAGCGTCATCAATTGTTTTGATTAAGACAAGGTTTATATCAGATGTACTCTGTGGCGTACACGTAGTGCGGGCTTATGGACTTTATTTTTTAATTCGAGTAATTGAACGTCCCGTAGATACACGATGTATCGCGCCTTCTGCGCTCTGGCGCGATACATCGTGTATCTACATCGTATGCTCGATTTCATTATAAATCTCCATTAGTCCGCATGTAGGGCAAGACGCGGACTAAAGTCCGCACTACGAGTTATCAAGTACGAGATGCTAACTTCGAGCCTTGTCTAATCCAATATTCAAAATCCAACATTCTGAGTTCACCCCCAGCCACGCACCTGCTCCACCAGGGCGCGCCCGGCCCGCACTAGCTGCTCCTGGCGGCGTTCCAGCAGCACATAGGCCCCCACCAGCAGCAGCCCCACAATGCCCAGCAGCACCCACTGGTTCAGCGCTTGCAACGGGTCAATGCTGAGCCATGTGACGCCAATGAGAAAAAACGCGATGCCGCCGAAGAAGGGCACCCGCAGCTTGCGCACTACACCATAGCCCACCACCAGCAGCGACTCGCCGCAAAGCCAGAGGGCGTAAGTGGTGGAGGTGGCGCCAGTCTCGCGCAACGATTGCCCCAGCGTGGTGCCCAGCAGCAGCAGCGCAGCGCCTGCCTCAATAATCTGCGAGACCTGGCGCTGGCCCTGGAAGCGCCGCAGCCCCTCGGCTAGCGCCAGCAGATACAGCCCGGCGGGGATGACATACCACTGCGGTTCGGTGAAACCCCAGTCGGCGAGTTGGCACATGCCCGCTCCCACCAGCGCCGCCCCCGCCACATAGCCAAACATCACCTCCCGCTCGCGCACGGCCACCGTGGCTAGCAGCAGGCCCAGCGTCGCCAGCGCAAAGGTGAGCGGCGGCAGGTCGTTTGCTGTGGGCGCAATGAGGCCCAGCAGCGTGGTGAGCGCCGCCCCCGCCCCCAACGTACCATAGAGCAATGGCAGTCGCCATGTGGTTTGTAGGGGCGAAGTTTGTGTTCGTGCGTTGGCCTGTGTGCGCCCGCCTCGCATGCCTACTTCCAACAGCCAGCCAAGGATGCACAGCGCCAGGCTTTCGGCCACGCCCCAGGCCATGCTCCACAAGGGCGTCTGCCCCAGCGCCTCGTGCAGCCCCCCGAGTCCGCAGGCCAGCGAAACCAGGGCCAGCCAGGCCACGCCCTCGCGCCGCTCGACGCTGGCGAGCAGCGCCGCCAGCACCGCCAGCCCCAGGCCCACCCGCGCCAGAATCGTCGCATCGCCACTGGCGAACCCTAGCGCACCAACGCCACTCACCAGCGCCACCGCATAGGCGGGCAAAACCATTTCCGATTTTAGATTTTGGATTTTCGATTTTGGAGTGCCGAACCAAGAACCAGGAACCAAGCCTGCCAGAGGCGACGACTCTTCTGATTGCGCAGCACGTTTATCCGCATCCAGCTCCCGTCTCCCGTCTCCGGTCTCCGGTCGCGGCAAAGCCCCCGGCTCCGGTCTCCCGTCTCCGGTCTCCCGTCTTTTGCTGAACCACAGCCCACACAGCCCCTGCACCCAGGCCGCCAGCAGCAGAATTTGCCCAGCCCCGGCGGGATTGCCGCCCGGCAGCAGCCAGGCTGCCCCACTCAGCATGGCCATGTTCATCGTCAGGAAGGTAGGCACAAGCAGCACGGCCAGCCGATAGCGCCAGGTGGCATAGCCGTAGAGCAGCAGCATCGCCAGCCATGTCAGGGTGAACGTGCGGGCGTCGCCGTAGGCAAAAGCGGGCGCAAACGGCAGCAAGCCATAGCCAACCAGTTCATGCGGCAGGGCGTAGCCGGGGGCAGTGCGCCGCAGCACCAGGCCCAGCGCCACCAGCCCGGCGGCCACACCACAGATCACCAGGCTATAGTCCTCAAACGTCGGCTGCCATGTGGTGAAGAAGCCCCGTGTCGCCGCCATCAGCACGGTTGTCGCCAGCAGCAGTGCTGCCGGGTAGCCCAACTCGTTCCGCCGCCAGAGGTAGCTCATCAGCGCCAGCAGCCCGGCCAGCGCCGCAACCACCAGCACATGGTTCACCAACACCTGGTTCGCCTCGGCCACGCCCAGCGGCACCCAACCCAGCGTGGTCAGCCCGACTATGGTGCCCCAAATCAGGGCGGGCCATGTCCAGTAGTGCCAGGGGTCGCGCTGCAGCAGCGTGCCCGCCATGGTGTAAGCCAGGGTGAAGCCCAGGCCGAGCCAGATCCAGTTGTCCATCCTGCCAGTCAGTTCAAATTCGGCCAGGGCGATTGCGCCAAGCAGCAGCCCGTGGCCCAGCGCCACTGCGGCCCACCACCAGCGCCGTTGCAGCAGCGTCTGCATCAGCCAGATGGCTGTGAGGCTGGCGGCACCTGCTAGCTGGACATCGTTGTCGAGCAGCACAAACGGTGTCATCCCCAGCAGCAGCAGCACGCCCAGCGTTTGCAAGGTCAGGTCGTAGGGGCGGCGCAAACGGCCCGGCCACCAGCAGGCTGCCGCAAAGGCCAGGCCAGCGAGGGGCAGCAGCACCAGCGCCCGCTCACCTGGCGTCAAACTGGTCAGGTCGAGCAGCACCACGCCCCACCAGGGCAGCAGCAGGCCCACCGTGGCCAGCCCGATAACCGCAAACACCGTGCGCCAGCCCTCTGCCAGCCATGCGAAGTAGCCTCGGTGGCACAACACCACCGTCGCCGCCGCCGTGCCGATCAGCAGTGGCAGGGCAAAACGGGCAGCTTCGTTGTAGGGCATTGAGAGAACCATGGAGCATGCCACCAGCCCCGGCACGCTCAGGTAGGCGGGCAGGGCGTAGGCTTGCGCCCGCCGCTCCAACGCTGCGCCAGCGGCCAGGTAGGCCGGGGCCAGTAGTGCCAGCGGCAACGCCAACCAATTGGTTTGCACCCCCAGGGCATCCAGTGTGGCGAGCACGACCATCGGCAGCAGCGCCGCCACCACCCAGTGCCCGTAACGCATGGTGGCCCGCTTGTCAAGCCATTCTAGCCCCACAACCAGCAGGTAGCAGCCCAATCCGGCCCAGCCGATGCCCGCAAACATAGTGCTGCTGATGCTGTCCGCAATGCGCAACAGCGCCGCTGCCACCAGCACCAGCGGCAAGCCAGCGTGAGTCACCGTCCACAGTCCCACCAGGAGTTGCTCACCCACCCGGCCCTTGAGCCAGTGGAGCAGCAACAGGTAGGCGGCAGCCAGAACCAGCAGAATGAGGAGCTGCGGCCCCGCCTGCACTTCCCAGGCGTGCAGTGTGGCCAGGACGGTAAACGGGAGCAGTGGCGGTGCCACCCAGTGAGCATAGCGCACCCGGGCTTGTTGGCCAAGAGTCTCCAGCCCCAGCAGCACCGTGTAGCAGCCCATCCCGGCCCACAACACAGCAGCAAACATCACAAGGCTGATCGTGGCTTCGCTCAGCATGACGCCTCCCGCCAACAACAGCAGCGGCAGGCCAGCATGGGCCACAATCTGCAAGCCCGTCAGGTAGTTGTCTGCAACCCGCAGCCGCAGCCCGTTGTTGAGCAGCAGGTAAACCGCAACCAGGGCCAGCAGGATGAGGAGCTGCGGCCCCGGCTGCACCTCCCACGCGACCAGCGTAGCAAACACGGCGAAGGGCGGCAACCCCGCCGCCAGGTTGGCCCAGAGCGAGCGCGGTTCCTGCCAGCAGGCCAGCAAATAGAAGCCGCTGCCCAGCCAGAAGGTCGTCGCCAGCACACCAGTTCCAACGCTTCCCCACCAGTTCAACAGTAGCGCCGCCAGCAGGCTCAGCGGGAGGCCAACGTGGGCCACCCAGAACGGCCCTTGCGCTAGCTCTGCGGCGTTGCGGCGGCGCAACAGGCTCACCAGCGGCAGGTAGGCCGTCATCGTCAGGGCCAGCATGGCGGGCAGCCACTGGTTCTCCATGCGCACCCCGGCCAGCACGGCACTGGCACAAGCCAGGCTGGCACAGATAGAAAAGAGCAACTGGCGGCTGCGCCAGGCGGCCACCATGTAAATCGGCAGACTCAGGGCCGAGGAAAGCAGCCAGGCATTGCGCTGCGTCAGGTTGAAGATGTCGGGGTGTGACAGCGAGTAGGCCGCCACCGGCACCAGCAGCCCGCCGACGGCCTGTAAGTTTATCCCAGCCGACTTCAGGCCGGGCTGCCGGGCCAGCCACACGCCGCCGCCCCACAGCCCACCAGCCACGCTGGCAATCAGCAGCGAACGGATAATCGCCGGAAAATCGTTCCAGTTGAAGACGACCAGAATCAGGGCCGAAACCACCAGCAAAAACGCCCCCAGAAACAGCAGCGTCCAGCGGGTGCGCAGCGCCAGCAGCCCGGCCCAGAACTGATCGCTGCGACTGGGGCGGGGCGGGGCGGGCGGTTCCGGATCGGTTGGGGTGGGCGGCAAGGTCTCGGATACAGGCACCGACTTGTGGGCCACGCGAGGCGGCGCAGAACTGGCAGCAATCTGGCTAACCTGTTCCGTCCGAAGGAAGTGTGGGGCGGCGGTGGGGGCTTCCGCTGGTGGCTGGTTGTGCAATGCGGCCCGATCCCGGCGAATAATCTCCATCACCATCTCGGCGGCGGCGGCATTGAGGCGACCCTGATTCACCCACATGGTGAGCATGCGCTCGAACCCCTCCAGCAGCGCATCTACTGGTATAGCCCCGCTCGCGTTGGCTTTGCGGGTAGTGGCGTGTTGCCCAATTAAATAGCCAACAATGAACAACAGCGCCGCCGGAACACCAACACAAACTAGCACAGATACTATCGCACCCATCGCCGCCCCCTTTGCTGCTACCGCACGCTGC
>JALONX010000605.1 GCA_025454695.1 Chloroflexaceae bacterium | reverse complement strand
CACTTACCGCTGAAATTCACCGGGCTGCCGTGGGTCAGGTGGCCGCCGTGGTCAAGCCGCATGCCGAGAATGGTGTCGCCAGGCTGAAGCAGGGCGGTATACACGGCGATGTTGGCCTGGGCACCGCTATGGGGCTGCACGTTCACCGCCTGGGCACCAAACAGCTTCAGCGCCCGCTCAATCGCCAGCTGCTCAATCACGTCCACAAATTCGCAGCCGCCGTAGTAGCGTTTGCCAGGCAGCCCTTCGGCATATTTGTTGGTGAGAATGGAGCCTTGCGCCTCCATCACCGCCGGGCTGGTGTAGTTCTCACTGGCGATCAACTCCAGCCCATCGCGCTGGCGGCGGGCTTCCTGTTCAATCAGGCTGGCAATTTCGGGGTCAGTGCGTTGTAAAGCGTTGTGCATGGCTCCTCCAGGTTTTCATTGTAGATTGACGGAAACGGCCTCGTACTACGTACTACGTGCTGCGCCTGCCCTGAGCGTAGGCGAAGGGTACTGCGTACTTCAGAGACTCTTGACTCATACTTCATACTTCGTACTTTATACTTTTCCGGTTCCCGTCAATATCCCGCTTCTTTATCCACCACATTTAGCAACGGCTCGTGGTTGCGGTAGCGGCGCAGGTTTTCTAAAAACAGGGCAATTGTTCGTTCACGCATGCGCGGTGAGCTTGAGGTGGTGTGGGGCGTGATAAACAGGTTGGGGGCCTGCCAGAAAGGGCTGTCTGGCGGCAGCGGTTCTTCCTCAAAGGTGTCAATGGCGGCCCCGGCGATCCAGCCTTCGTGCAGCGCCCGCAACAGCGCCGCCTCGTCCACAATTGCGCCACGGGCCACATTCACAAAATAGGCGCTACGCTTCATTGAACGGAAGGCCGCCTCATCCACCATGCCCCGCGTCTCCTCGGTCAGCGGCGCAATCAACACGACATAATCGGCATCGGGCAGCAACTCGCGCCATGCGTTCGCGCCCACCACCCGTTCCACGCCTGCCGTGGGGCGGGGTGTGCGGCGGCTGCCCCACACCCGCATGCCAAAGGCGGCGGCGCGGGTGGCCACGGCCTCGCCAATGCCGCCAAGGCCAATAATCAGCAACGTTTTTTCGTACAGCTCGTTGGCCTTGTGGTTGGCCCAGCGGTTTTCGGCCTGGGCAATGTGAAGGGCAGGCAAGCTCTTGGCGTGGCTCAGCAGGTAGCCCAGCACAAACTCGGCCATGGGGATGGCGTGAACCCCGGCGTTGTTGGTCACGGTCAGGTCACGTTCCAGCACCAGCGGCGTCAGCACATGGTCAACCCCGGCGCTGGGGGTGTGGAGCCAGCGCACCCTGGGGGCTGCCAGCAGTACCTGGTTCAGCACGGCGTTGGGTGTCCACCAGCGGAAGTAGATTTCAGCCTCGCTGGCGTCGCCGTCGAGCTTGCCGTCAGCATCCACATGCACCACCGTCATATCCGGCGGCAGCAGCGGCTCGATAGAGGAAGCAATTTGAACTGGAAGAATAATCTGCATAACGTAGATTGCACCGCAGAGACGCAGAGGACGCGGAGGGACAGAAAAACCAGAAAAGCTCTGCGCCCTCCGCGCCTCTGCGGTGAATAATGTGTTGTTACGAAACGGACTCGCCCGGTTTGAGCGGGATGACCTGTGTATTCACCTCAAACTCTTTACAGGCTTCCACCAGCTGTTCTGGTGTGCCGGTGAGCAGCGGGAAGGTGCCCCAGTGCTCGGGAATGGCGTAGGGCGAGCGGGTGAGCTTCAGGGCGTAGGCCGCCTGACGCGGATCCATGGTAAACATATCGCCAATCGGCAAAATTGTCACATCAGGCTTATACAGGTCGCCAATGATCTGCATGTCGTAGGTCACGCAGGTGTCGCCAGTGTGGTAGATGGTGAAGCCGTTGGACATACGCAGCACATAGCCCGCCGGACTGCCGAGGGGAATAATCTTACCCTCGTCGTTGAAGGTGCTGCTGTGGAGCGCATTTGTCATCGTCGCACGGATACCAGCCACCTCCACCGTGCCGCCCTTATTGAAGCCAATCACGCTGTCGCCCGGAATGCCCATGCCTTCGAGCCAGGGGAGCAGGTCATACTGGCAGGCGATTTTGGCGTTTGTCACCGTGGCCAGCGTTGCCAGGTCGCCCACATGGTCAAAATGGCCGTGGGTGAGAAAGATCACGTCCAGGCCCTCGCGAACGGTCGCTTTGAGTGCGTCCGGGCACGAGGGATTGCCGTCTACCCATGCGTCAATCAAGGCCCGCTTGCCTTCCGGTGTCACAATATGAAAAGTGCCGTGGCCGAGCCATGTAATAGTAGTATTTTTTCCAAACGTTGCCATGTGTTTGTCTCCTTATTGCGCTGTTAGCTCAGTATAGCACAGGAAACGAGTGACGAGTGACGAGTGACCCTTCGACAAGCCCTTCGACAAGCTCAGGGGAGCCTCAGGGCAGGCGGAGTGACGAGTGACGAGTGACGAGTTGCGAGTTGCGAGTTGGAGTTTCTGATCTTGTCTTACGGTATAATGCGAACTGCAAACTGCAAACTGCAAACTGCGTACCGCTCAAGTGTTACGTTTCACGTTTCACGTTTCGGTCTTATGGAAACTAACTTTTTGTTGGGGCTAAACTATTGGCCCCGCCGTAAACAGAACAGCAGCGCCCCGCCCTTGACATGGGCCGAGGCTGACAGCGGCGCACTCCGGGCCGAATTGGCCCACATTGCCGAGTTGGGTTGTATGGGCGTGCGCTTCACGTTGCGCTGGGAGGAGTTTCAACCTGGCCCGGCCCGCGTGGGCAGTGCCGCCATGCGCATGCTGGAACGGGCGCTAGACGCCGCCCAGGATGCCCGCTTGCAGGTCGTTGTGACACTGTTTGATGTGGCCCTTGGCGGTGCGATACACCTGCCACAGTGGGCCACGGGCCTTGAACCAGGGCTAGAAATGGCTCTCACCCGCCACTTCGGCCCGCCGCTGACCCTTACCACGCCGTCGCAGCCGCCGATTGTCTACGAAATGGGCTACCACCGCACGCCCGTGCGTGATCTGTTTGGTGAGGCGGTGCAGCTTGAAGCACAACGCTACCTCATTCGCGAGGTGGTGGGCTATTTTGGTGGCCACCCGGCGCTGCGGGGCTGGCAGTTGGGCCAGGGCGTCGAGCGGGCACGTCTGGCCCGTTCGCCCGATGTGGCTCTGGAATGGCTGGCCCGCCATGCGGAACTGGCCCGCACCTACGGCGCAACGCAGCTGCTAGCCGAAAGTTCGGCCTGGGCGCTGAGCCGCCGCGACACACTGCGCCCTGATTATCTTTCCGAAGTTCCGGCGACTGCCGTGCTTGCCACCAGGCCCGCCACGCCGCTTCAGCTATCCAGGCCCTGGTCGGTGGAGTATGTGTTGTTTCTGCATGCACTGGCCGCAACCCTGGCTCGCCGCCCGGTCATCGTGGGCGATCTGGGGTTGGCCACGGCCAGCGGGGGGCAGCCTGGCCCGGTAACGGACGACTATTTTGGTAGGCTTTCCACCGGCTACCTGGTTGATGAGGAGCAGCAGGCCCGTTTTGTGGAAGAGGGGCTGGCCCGCTTGCAGCGCCAGGGGGCTGCCGGGGTGTGGCTGGCAGCCTACGCCGACCACCAGGCCGAAACCTGGCCCATGCCGCCGCTGGATCGGGTGGTGTCCGGGCGCACGTTGGGGCTGGTGCGGGCCGACGGCAGCGAAAAGCCCGCCGCCGACTCACTGCGGGCCTTCGCTGCCCGCATGGGCCGGGGCGAGCTGCCTACCCCTGGCAGCCCGCCGACGCTCGACCTCGACCCGGAGGCTTACTGGCGGCAGCCCGCTCGCGAACTGGCCCGGCTATGGCGCGAGTGGCAGGCGCAATAGCTCTCACAAAGGCACCAAGGCACTAAGGAGCTGCTAACCCCCGACTATGACTGAACCTTTGTGTCTTTGCGCCTTTGGGAGCGACTTCATTCGACCCGCTTTAGCTACCTCTGGCTTCTTCCTGCTGCTCATCCAATCCACGGAGGCCACGTAGGAAAGGCAGACTGGCGACAACGGCCAGAAAGCCGATGGTGATGCCAACTAGCAGCGGTTGTACGCCAAACTGTTCCACCAGCAGGCCCGCCGGGAGGATTGCCAATGGTGCGGCCACCAGCGACAGGCCGACGACTGCACCGATCACCCGCCCCCGCAGCTCCTCCGGCGTGCGCCGCTGCATGGCGGTTGCCATCAGCGGGTTGATCGGCCCCGACACCAGCCCCTGCACAAAGGCTGCGCCAAGCAGCACCGGCAGCGGCGGCAACGCGGCGATGACCACAAAGGTCAGCCCGATGAGCACCATGCCACCGATGAGCATGCGACGTGGTGCGACCCGCAGCCCCGCCACGCCATAGCCCACCGCACCCAGGATGCCGCCAAGCCCCTGCATCGAGAGAAAGAGCCCCAGGTCAAGGGCGCTACCGATAGGCTCACCCCCAACCA
>JALONX010000604.1 GCA_025454695.1 Chloroflexaceae bacterium | reverse complement strand
TCAGGTGTCTAACGGCGGCGTGCTTTCCATGGCCTTCCGCAGTGATGGCGCTCAACTTGCCGTGAGCACTCGCGATGGCAATATTCATTTGTTGGAACCAATGCGCTGAACCCAAATTTCACCGCGGAGACGCGGAGTGCGCAGAGGTTTCTTTTGGAGCAGAGATTTAAAGGCATCTCAGAACTGTATTACCTTGACTCTCCGCGTACTCTGCGTCTCTGCGGTGAGTGTTGCAGTCTGCCGAAAGGATTGTCATAGATGACAACGACAAGTGCTGCGGGCGTGGCCTGGGATTTAAGCGACTTCTACGCCGGCCCCGATGACCCGAAGATTAGCGCCGACCTGAAGCGGGGCGCGGCGGAGGCCGAGTCCTTTGCCAGCGCCTACCGGGGTACCATCAACGTGCCCGGCGGGCCGAGTGCGGCCCACATGCTGGCCGGGCTGCAACGGCTGGAAACGTTGCAGGACGACGTGACCCGCCCGGCGGTGTATGCGGCGCTGCTGTTTAACGCCGACACCAGCAAGCCCGAACACCGCAACCTCCAGCAGCATGTGGAACAGGAATTGACCGCCATCCGCAACACGCTGCTCTTCTTCGACCTGGAATGGCTGGAACTGCCAGAAGTCGAGGCCCAGCGCTTGATTGATGACCCGCAGCTCGCTCCCTATCGCCACTACCTGGCGAGCGAACGGCGCTACGTGCCCCACAAATTGCTGGAGGCCGAAGAGCGCATCGTCAACGAAAAGGATGTCACCGGTCGTTCTGCATGGCAAAAGCTCTTCGCCGAGCTGATTGCCTCGCTTCAGTTCACGATTGAGCTTGACGGCGAGACGCAAACCAAAACCCTTGACGAAATGCTGGTGCTGATGCGCCACCCCGACCGGGCCGTGCGCGAACGGGCTTTTGATAGGGTGTATGAGGTGTTGAGCGGCCAGCGCCAGACCCTGGCCTACATCTACAACACCTTGATGCTCGACAGCCTGACCATGGATCGGCTGCGCAACTATGCCGACCCGATGGACTCACGCCACCTGGCCAACGAGATTGAGCCGGAGGTGGTGGCGGCGATGATGCACGCGGTTGAGCAGAACTACGACATTGCCCACCGCTACTTTGCGCTCAAGGCGAAGCTGCTGGGGCTGCCAAAGCTGGAGATTTACGACCAGTACGCGCCGCTGGGCCAGGTTAAAGTCACCATGGAGTACGACCTTTCCCGTGACGCCATTTTGGAAGCCTTTGGTACCTTTGACACCAGCTTTCGCGACATTGCCAGCATGTTCTTTGACCGCAACTGGATTGACGCCGAAGTGCGGCCCGGCAAGCGCGGCGGGGCCTTCTGCATGGGCTACCCGCCCTCGCTGCACCCCTACATCCTCTGCAACTACACCGACGACCTGCGCGATGTGATGACGGTGGCCCACGAACTGGGCCACGGCATCCACTTCTGGCTGGCTCGCAAACAGTCCTTCTTTAACTTTTCGCCCACGCTGCCCCTGGCAGAAACGGCCTCGGTGTTTGGCGAGATGCTCACCTTCGACTACCTGCTGAAGCGCCAGCAGAACGATGCTGACAAACTGGCCCTGATCTGCGGCAAAATTGAAGACAGCTTTGCTACGATTTTCCGCCAGAACGTGCTGACCCGCTTTGAGCAGGCCGCCTTCGCCGGGCGCAAAGAGAGCCGCCTCACGCCGGAGCAGATTGGCGAGCGCTGGCTGGAAGCCAATGGGCGCTACTATGGCGACGCCGTGACGATGACGAAGGGCTACGAATGGGGCTGGTCGTATATTCCCCACTTCATCAACACGCCCTTCTACTGCTACAGCTATGTGTTTGGCAACCTGCTGGTGCTGGCCCTGCTTGGCATGTACCGCGAACAGGGCAAGGCCTTTGTGCCGCGCTACATCGCGCTGCTGGAAGCGGGCGGCAGCCAGACGCCCAGCGCCATGCTAGCAGCCCTCGGCGTGGATGCCCGCGACACGGGCTTCTGGCAGAAAGGCTTTGACGAATTGCGACGGCTCGTACAATCTGCAGAAGAACTGGCAGGCTAATGCGTATCTCAAGTCGTGGTGAATATGGACTGCGGGCGCTCTTCGATCTGGCCCAGCTCTATGGGCGCGGCCCGGTGCAGAGCGAGGAGATCGCCCAACGGCAGGGTATTCCGGTCAACTATCTCAATCAACTGCTCATCCAGCTACGCAAAGCGGGCCTGATCGAGAGTCTGCGGGGGCCACAGGGCGGCCATCTGCTGGCCCGCGCCCCCACTAGCATCACCCTGCTGGATGCATTACGGGTGCTAGAAGGCCCCCTCGTCACCAGCGACGCCGGGCGCGACGATGTGGTTGCCACCCAGCCCGAAGACCTGGATGTGCTGGCCGATGTCTGGACGACCGTGCGTAGAACTTTTGAACAGCAGCTTCAGTCCATCACCCTCGATGACCTGTGCCAGCGCAAACGCCAGCGCACCGGCTACGAGATGTACCATATTTAATTTTCAACGCGGAGAGCGCAGAAAAATTATCTGACGGGAGACCGGAGACCGGGGATCGAAGCTAGTAAAGCAGTGCTGATTCATACGTCATACATCATACTTTGTCTTTAACCTCCGCGTCCTTCGCAATGAACTACTCTTGCCATGCCCTCACGCTACCGACGACAGCAACAGACCGCGCTGCGGCGGGTGCTGGCTCCGGCGGGCTGGCTTGGCGGTAGGCCCGAATGGTACGAAGGCCGCATCGTCTGGCGCGACCACCATGGCCTGATGCTGCCCGATGCCAACGACCTGGCCCTGGCCGAACGGGCGCTCCGGCAGGCTGCACGAATAGCTACCGCTGCTGATGCTGCCCTGCTGAACCGCTACCGTAGCCGCTTGAGCCTGGCCCGCCACCTCGCCCCGCTCCACGCCGCCGAGTTACGTGCCCTGGTGCAGCCGCTGCATGCCCGCCAACCCGCCAACCAGCGCCGCCTGGTTGCGCTGCTCGCCGCCGAGGTGGCCTGCCCCCTGCCCCTGCCCGAATCGCCTGCTGCGGCATTGCTGGCCGCCGGGCCACCCGTAGCGTCAGTTCTGGTCGCCAGTATCACGAATGAGTCTGTGCCGCTGGCCGCCCGTAGCCTGGCCGCCCTGCTGCTGGGCGCACTGGCTCACACGCATCCCGAAGCGACGTTTGAGCAAAACTGGCCTGATCTTTCGGCTGTCATTCCAGGCGCAGCGAGGAATCCGGGCGTCATGACGCCCGAGACGTTGCGTGGAGCGAAGAACGACAAGCAGGAAGATGTTGCGTCGGCATTGCAGCACGCCTACACATGTGGCCTACAGCTGGGTCTGCCGCCCGACCCGGCCTTTGCCGCCGCGCTGCTGGCCGTGCCCGATGGCCTGGTTCTGGCCCGTCGCTGCTTCCAGGCCGTAAGCGAAAGCGGGCGTTTTGGCCTGCCCCCGGCCCTGCTGCGCGAACTGCTGCTCGGTGGCAACGCAGCGCCCCCGGCGACGGCGGAACTGGCCGAAGCTGGCGTAACCCTGGCCGAGTTGCTGACGGAATTGACCCGCCGCCCCGACCTGCCCGCCGATGCCAGCCGCCCCCGCCGCAACCTGGCCGAACGGTTGCTGTTGCAACGGGGCGAGTTTGCCGCCGCCATGCACGACCTGGCCTGCCGCTACGCCAGAAGCAGCGCTTGCCCAGCCACCCTTCAGGTGCTGCCCCCGTTCATGCAGGCCATGCTCCGCCTCGGCCCGGCCTCACCCGATTTGCAGCGGGCCACGGTTGCCGCCCTTGAAATTGGGCTGCGACTACCGCCCACCCTGCAGCGGTGCTACCTGGAACAACTCACCAGCCGCCATCACGATTTCTGGCCGCCGGAAGCGGCACGGGCCGCCGGTGCCCCCGGTCTGGGGGCCTGGCTCGACTCGCGGCGGCCCGCTGTGCAAGCCCTGGCCCGCCAGCTACGGCGGCAGGCGTATGGAGTTGTAGTGCCGCCTTCAGGCGGTGGGCGGAAAACCGCCTGAAGGCGGCACTACGGCTCGTACTTTCATCAACCTGCATGTGCGGCGGCAGGCTACCCAACAACGTGCAGCCCCTGGAAGCCATTGGTGAGCGCTTCGCCGCCGATTTCCCGCACCACCACCACGTCTTCCACCCGCGCCCCAAACTGGTGGGGCAGAAAAATGCTCGGTTCCACCGTAAAACACATGCCCGGCTGAAGCACCGACCTGTCGCCGCTGAGCAACCAGGGCCGTTCATGCACATCCAGCCCGATGGCGTGGCCCAGACGGTGGCGGAAAGCGTGGCCATAGCCGCCCGCTTCGATAATCGCCCGCGCCGTCGCATCGGCCTGCTCCGCCGTGTTGCCCGCCCGCAGCGCCGCAATGCCGGCAGCCTGTGAATCCATCACCAGGGCGTAGGCGCGGCGGTATTCGGCGTCTGGTTCACCAAAAAAGACCGAGCGGCCATAGTCGTAGCAGTAGTCCTGGTAG
>JALONX010000603.1 GCA_025454695.1 Chloroflexaceae bacterium | reverse complement strand
CCGCTCTCCCCTGCTTCCCTACTCCCGCTCTCCCGCTCTCCCGCTCTCCCCTGCTCCCTACTCCCGCTCTCCCGCTCTCCCACTCTCCCACTCTCCCCTGCTTCCCTACTCCCGCTCTCCTCCTCCGCGCCTCTGCGTTTCTTGTTGGCTCATTGCCAAACGGGGCAGGCTGCGGTATCATACACATATCGGGTGTCGGTGTGTGGGATTCGTGCAGCGTGTATGGGCACGCTTGAGGCTTGAATGGAGGTCGCGATGATTGACGACTTCTGGTACAAAGTTATTTTTGTAGTCGTGGTGACGATTGCGCAGGGCTTTTTGTGGGCCTGGGTGGGCATTTCCATCAAGCGGGTGATACCGGGATTTACCTGGAAGGGCTACAGTCAGGAAGTCTGGGCCGGGGCCAAAGAACGGGCCGCTGCTGTGCTGGCAATGGTAGACAACACGCTCAAGACGGGGCGGCGCTGATTATAAGGGGTTAAGGGTTAGGGGTTCAGAGTTATGCGCATTGATTGCTGACCCCTAATCCCTAACGCCGTGATGACGGTTGCTGCGCGGCATGGTCGGCGCTATGAGCAGAGCATTGATGCTAACCCCTAACCCCTAACTCCTAACCCCTGCTACGCATTCGCCAGGCGCTGGAGCTTCTCCAGGTCGGTCAGTACAATTGCCTCGTCCTCGATCCGAATCAGCCCCGCCTCGCGGAATTCACCAATCGCCTTTGTGACTGTTTCTCGGTAGGAACCGATCATCTCGGCCAGCTGGTTGTGGGTGTAGCGCACCACCGAGGGCGGATTGATGTCGCTGTGCTCGCCGCTGGTTTTGTCTGCCAGGCTCAACAGCACGGTAGCCAGCCGTTGCGGCACGCTTTTGAAGGCGATGTCGGCCAATTTGTTTTCCATCGTCCGCAGGCGTTGGCCCAGCACCTGCATCAGCGTCAGTGCAAAGGCCGGATTGCTGGCTAGCAACTGGCGCAGCGCCTGTTCGCGAATCTGCCCCACCACACACTCGCCCATGGCCTCGGCAAAACTGTCGTGTGTCGCCCCCGGCACCAGCGTCATCTCCCCGAAGAGACTCACTGGCTCCAACACCGCCATTGTCAGTGCGCGGCCCTCGGGGGCCAGCTTGTAGAGCCGCACCCGGCCCGCCTGCAACACAAACAGCCGGTCGCCCGTGTCGTCGGGCGTAAAAAAGACATGGCCAGCGCTGTAGCTGCTTGTGCTGATGGCATCCTCAATCTGCGCCCGCTGCTCCGGCGTGAGATTGTGGAACGGGTCGTTGGCTGGGGGTTCGGGAATGGACATGGAGATGAGGGATTGGAGAACCGAGAACCGAGAACCAGAAACCTGTATCTCGTGAAACGTGAAACGTGATGCGTAACCTATCCTGCGTACTACGCCTGCCCTGAGCGTAAGCGAAGGGTACTGCGTATTGCGTACCTCAGAATCTCCTGATTCATACATCATAGTTCATACGTCGTACTTTTCCGGTTCTGGCTCCGGTCTCCGGCCTCCCGTCTGCAAATCGTCACTCGTCACTTGTACCTTGAGTTCTCTGTGTCCTCTGTGCCTCTGTGGCAAATCAGGTGACGATGCGCGTGCCGCCGCTGGCGAACCCGGCCAGGTTGGTGATGCGCACGGCAGCCACGCCCGCAGCCAGGGCCGCCAGGGCCGAACGCACCTTGGGGATCATGCCGCCGCTAATCTCCCCCGACTCAATCGCCGCTTCGATCTCGGCTGCATGGAGCTGTGGCACCACCACGCCACCCAGCATCACCCCCGGCACGTTGCTGACGAAGACCAGTTCGGCGGGCGGGCGCTCGCCGGGGGCGTGGCTCAGGGCCACCGCCACGGCCTGGGCCACATGGTCGGCGTTGACGTTGTAGGGCAGCCCGTCGTGCTGGCCCAGCGCCACCGGCGGCAGCACCGGCAGCCAGCCCAGGCCAAGCAGCACCAGCAAGGCAGGCGTGTTCACGCGGGTAATGTCGCCAACGCGCCCATAGTCCACATCGCCCTTGCGGTAGGGCTGGCAGCGCAATAATCCCAAATCTACGCCGCTGAGGCCGAGGGCCTGCCGCCCGCCCGCTACCAGCCGGGCCACCAGCCGCTTGTTGATGCTGCCGCAAACCACCATCTCCATAATGGCCATGCTTTCAGGCGGCGTCACCCGCACGCCCTCCACAAAACGGCTAGCCTGGCCTGCCTGCTCCAGCGCAGCGGTAATCTCCTTGCCGCCGCCATGCACCAGCACCAGGGGCCGCTCGTCGGCGGCGAGGGTGGCACAGAGGCTGGCCACAAACTCGGGCGAGTCCAGCTCATTCCCGCCGACTTTTACTACGGTGATCTGTTCCACGGCTCTCTCTAACGTAAAGCTGCTAGTAAACCAAAAGTTACGCCGATCATACAGATACAGCAACTGTCCGGGTCATCTGCGTAATCGGCGTAATCTGTGGATGAAAACGGGTGCGGCTACGCCCCTCGACTAGAGACCCGCAGCCCGCCGCAGCGCCTCGGCCCGGTCGGTGCGCTCCCAGGGGGCGTCAATGTCGTCGCGGCCAAAGTGCCCGTAGGATGCCGTGGGCTTGTAGATCGGGCGGCGCAGCTCCAGGTCGCGGATAATCGCGCCGGGCCGCAGATCGAAATGCTCGGTGATCAGGCGCACAATTGTTTCTTCGCTCACCTTGTGGGTGCCAAAGGTTTCCACGCTCACCGAGAGCGGCTGGGCCACGCCGATGGCGTAGCTGACCTGCACCTCGAAGCGCTCGGCCAGCCCGGCGGCGACCACGTTTTTGGCCACCCAGCGGGCCGCGTAGGCGGCACTGCGGTCAACCTTCGTCGGGTCTTTGCCGCTGAAGGCACCGCCGCCGTGGCGGGCCACGCCGCCATAGGTGTCCACGATGATCTTGCGCCCGGTCAGGCCGGTGTCACCCATTGGCCCGCCCACCACAAAGCGCCCGGTTGGATTGACATAATACTTAGTTGAATCGTCAAGCAGTTCGGTCGGCATCACCGCCTTCACCACATGCTCAATCACATCATGGCGAATCTGCTCCTGGCTCACATCGGGCGCGTGCTGGTTACTAATCAGCACTGTGTCTACCCGCACTGGCTTGCCATAGGCATATTCTACCGTCACCTGGCTTTTGCCGTCGGGCCGCAGGTAGGGTATGGTGCCATCTTTGCGCAGCTTGGAGAGGCGGCGGCCCAGGCGGTGGGCTAGTGCAATCGAGAGCGGCATGTATTCCGGCGTCTCGTTGCAGGCAAAGCCGAACATCATGCCCTGGTCGCCTGCACCAATGGTGGCGACCTCTTCATCGCTCATGGTGTTGTCGCGCACTTCCAGCGCTCGGTCTACACCCTGGGCAATGTCGGGCGACTGGCCGTGAATGGCGACCATCACGCCACATGTGTCGGCGTCGAAACCATACGACGCATCGGTGTAGCCAATCTCTTTGATGGTTTTGCGCACAATCTCTTCCACCGGCACATAGCCCTGGCGGAAGGTCACTTCGCCCAACACCACCACCAAGCCAGTGGTGGTAGCCGTTTCGCAGGCCACGCGGGCCCGCGGGTCAAGCCGCAGAAAGGCGTCCAGCACAGCATCGCTGACCTGGTCGCACAGTTTATCGGGGTGCCCCTCCGTCACCGACTCACTGGTGAAGTAGAAGCGGGGCGACTTCATAAATGTGGTTGACATACAAACTCCTCGAACCTGACTGATGACTAGCGCGACTAACGCTACAAACTACGCTGGAATTCCGGGCTATTGATAATCTGGATAATGATAGCCCCATAGAAGACCAGGAAGGCAATGAACGCGAGCAGTACGAGAGCGCCAAAGCCAGTGGCGATCCAGCCGTAGAGCTTGGCACGTTGGGGGTCGGCGGCGGTTTTTGCCTGCGTGAGGGCGATAATGCCAGCACCAACGGGCACAAAAGGGGCAAGACAACTTAATCCAGGTACACAAAAGAGCAGCGTCGTAATTGTCACCGTGAGAGCAGCTAACGCCCAGCGGTCGCCGTTGGTGGTAGGTGTTGCAGCACCGGGCAGGGCAGTGGTGCTGCCGAACGATGGGTTTGGCACTGACTGGGGTGGCGCTCCCCATGGCGAAGGGTCTTTTGGCGGATCAAAGTTACTCATTTATACTCCTCTCGTTTTGCAACTAGCGATCAGCGATTGGAGACTGGAGCTTCTGCCAATCACCAATCGCTAATCTCTTCGTCAACTGGATCAGGTGCCCTCTTCCCAGCTCGACAGATACTTCTCCTGCTCGGCGGTCAGCACGTCAATGTTGACGCCCATGGCCTGGAGCTTCAGCGCGGCGATCTCGCGGTCAATCTCCTTGGGCAGGGCGTGGACGCCGTTGGCGAGCGTGCCCTTGTTCTTCACCAGGAACTCACTGGCCAGGGCCTGGTTAGCAAAGCTCATATCCATCACCGCGCTGGGGTGGCCCTCGGCGCTGGCCAGGTTGATCAGGCGGCCT
>JALONX010000602.1 GCA_025454695.1 Chloroflexaceae bacterium | reverse complement strand
ATAGGTCTGCCGCCGCCACATCGCCACGGGGCAGCGCCGCATCGGTCACGCCTTGCAAGATGGGCAGAAACGCCGTCAGCGGTGCCAGCGATGGTTCGGCGTCTAGCACGGCGGCCCAGGCTCGCACCGCCCGCTCCACCGCTGGCTGGGCCTCGTTGTCGCCCGCCACCTGGCCCACGTAGGCTCCCACCAGCCGGTGCATGCGCAGGCTGTCGTCGCCTTCACCTTCCAGCAGGCCCAGCCGCAGCAGCCGTTCCAGAGCGCTGTTGGTGGCCAGTTCGGCCTCCAGGTCGTCCGGGTCTGGTTCCAGGGTGGCCCGCAGCAGGTCAGCAGGCACCACGGTGCCCGGCACCAGCTGGGCGGCGCGGGCCAGCAGCCCCAGGGCCAGGCCGTCGCTGTCGTTTGCCGTGTTCAGCTGTTCGTAACTCAGGGCAAAGGTACGGGCCACGTCGCGGCTGTGGCCGGTGGGCAGCGCGCCGTCCTCGGCCCGCAGCGGCAGCCGTTCAAACAGGCGCGGGCTATCCAGTTCGGCCAGGTAGCGGGCCACGCTCAGCGTGTTGCCCGGCCCGGCCAGGAAACGCCCGGCCAGGTAGAGCGCCAGCGGTAGGTCGCCCAGTTCCCTGGCCAGTTCGTCGGCCTCGGCTTCGTTCAGGCTGGGGCGGTGCTGGCGTAACAGCGCCAGGCTTTCGGCCCGCGCCAGCACGCCCAGGGGGTGGCGTTGCACCCCCAGGTGGCCGGGCCAGCCGGCGTTGCGGCTGGTCAGCAGCACCCGGCTGGCCCCGCCGGGCCGGTAGCGCCGCAGCAGTTCCGGCTCTTCGCAGTTGTCGAAGATCAGCAGGTAGGGCAGGCCGCCGCCCCAGCGGGCCAGCACCAGGCCCACCTGCTCGTCCAGCGTCAGCCCGGCGGCCTCGGTGAAGAGTTGCAAGTGGCCCGCCCCGCCGCAGCGGGCAATCGCGGTGTCAAGCAGGTCGGGCTGGGCGCAGTTCAGCCAGAACACGCCGCTGAAGAAGGGGCCGTAGCGATAGGCAAATTCCACCGCCAGCTGGGTTTTGCCGATGCCACCCAGCCCGCTGGCCAGGGCTGATTGGGCCTGATTGACGGCCACATGCGCCCCGCCCTTGAGCATGCGGGCCAGGGCCAGCAGGTCGGCCTCACGGCCCACAAACTGGTGGTTGCGCCCCAGGCCGCCCAACCAGGAGCCAGGCGGCAGCCCGCCCGCCGCTGGCGGCAGTTCGTCGGTGGGCAGCGCGGCCAGCCGCTGCATGGCGGCGTCCCGTTCCTCGGGCGTGGCGGCAACGGGGCGCGGGCTAAAGGGGGCTTGCACCACCTTGTCGCCGTAGACCACGTCACCCAGGTTTTTGTTGACATCGCGCCGGGCGCTGTCGCCAACATGCACGTCACGAAAGCGGTTGTTCTGGCCAAAGTTAAGCGGGCTGTCAGGCGTCGTCATAGGTGATGTTGTGGTTGTGCGGTGGGCTAGCGTTCAACTCAAGTATAACACGTTGGAGACGGGTTTGCCGCGTGCGCCGGGCATTTTCTGGCGGTAGCGGCTCGTTGGGGCAGGGCGGCTTGTTGGGGCCTGGTTAGCGCAATTGATCCAGGAAAAGAATATGCTAGAGCAGCACCATACCTGCGTTGCGAGATGAGGTTGCAGTGGCTACTACTTCACCTTTCGTTTTATACACGCTAAGACAAGGTTTCAGAAGCGGCCAGGTTCCTTTACAGTGCGTCACCAACACAGCGTTCGCGAGCGCGAAATCCTGTACATCCTGTACATCCTGTCAGAACCTTGCCTAAGAATTTAATGAGAGCCGCCCCAACCGGGTTGACGAGCCAGATCACCACGGGTATACTGCATTTACGTCCTCCACTTGATTGCAGATTGTAGATTGCAGATTGCAGCATAATCGTTGAAGCCCTGGTATTTCTGCCTGAAACGACTGTCAAAGGGGCAAAGTTTTAAAGGATTGCACAGGACATCCATCGGGGAATCCTTTGCGGCTTTGCGCCTTTGCGAGAGCTACATCAATCGCTATGAATCGTTCGCTACGCCTGCAACTTGACCGAATGGCCTCCGACCGCTGGGCACGACGGGGTGTGCGCACCCTCATTCGAGCTTCGTGGATGGCGCTGCTGGTCTGGTGTGTGGGCCTGGCGCTGAACCTGTTTTTTGGCATTCCCATCAGCTTCAACATGCTTGGGGCGCTGTCGCTGCTGTGTGTTGCCGTTGGTGCGGCCACTCTGCTGCGTCGCCGCATGCCTGCTCAGGAAGTGGCCCGGCGACTGGATCGCCACTTTAAGCTGAATGAGCAGCTGGCCACCGCCCTGGAAGCAAAAGCCGACTCGTCCGCCGAGTTGATGGTAGGGCGCTTGCGCGAAAATGCCGCCCGCACGCTGGCAGGTCTGCGCAAGACGATGGCCGCGCAGCAGCGTTTCCCCTGGGTTGAGTTGGGTTTGCTGGTGGCAACCGCGCTGTTGGCTCTGGGCCTGCTGGCAATGGTTGGACTCAACCCGCTGGCGCTGCGCCCCAACCCCGAAGCGCTGCCGCAGCTAGCCGGGCCGAGTGAGTCGGCGCAGCAGCCCAATGAACCCCCGGCAGGCCAGCAAGGGCAGCAGCCCCAGGCCGGAACGCAAGCGGGCCAGGGTGCCGCCATGTCGCCAGAGAACCAGGCTGCTGCTTCGGCCCTGGCCGAAGCCCTGCGCGACCAGAGCGTGACCCGCCCCGCCGCCGAAGCGCTTGACCAGGGCGACACAGCTGGCGCGGCCCAGAGCCTGCGCGAACTGGCTGACCAGGCCGAGCAACTCTCTGACAGCGCCCGCAACGATCTGGCGCAGTCGCTCCGTGATGCCGCCGACCAGCTTGAGTCAACCAATCCGCAGATGGCCGACCAGATGCGCCAGAGTGCCGAAGGTCTGGAGCAGGGTGGTCAGGAGGCGGCCCAGGCTCTGGAAGACCTGGCCAACGCAACCGACCAGCTTGGCCAGCAGGGCCAGCAAGGGCAGCAAGGCCAGCAGGGCCAGCAAGGCCAGCAGGGCCAGCAAGGCCAGGGCGAATCGTCGGACGGTGGCCAGAGCGAAGGCCAGGGCAGCGGCCAGGGCGCAGGCAGTGGCCCCCCCGGCGAGCAGCGCGATGTCAACCGCCCGTCGGAACGGCTCAACGCCAACGGTGTTCCGATTGAGCTAGATGGCCGGGGCGAAGGCAGCACATCGGGCCAGGGCGAGGCCAATGGTCAGCCTCGGGCAGGCAACGGGCGCGGCGGCTTTGAACAGGGTGGCCAGGCAGCTAGCAGCGGGCGTGTGCAGGCGGGCGACGACCCGTTACGCATCCCCGCCGATCTCCGTGATGTGGTTCAAGACTATTTTTCGCCGTAAATCAGGCTCCACTGCGGGACGAACCACGGTGGGCGAGGTGCTCAACCGCCGGTTTGGCCCTGCCCGCCGGGCCGAGCGCCCCCTGTTCGATGAGGCCTTTCTGCGCCGCATGGAGCGGCTGAGTCTGCAAGCCCAGCGCACCCTGCGCGGCAATCCTTCCAGCGGCGAACACCCCAGCCGCCGCCAGTTGCCCACCAGCATTTTTAGCGACCATCGCCCCTACACCAGCGGCGACGACCTGCGCTATGTGGACTGGAACGCCTACGCCCGCCAGGAACATGTGCTGGTGAAGCTGGGCGAAACTGAGCAGGACATTAATATTCACCTGTTGCTCGACTGTTCTAAGAGCATGGCCTGGGGCGAACCGGCCCGCTTCCGGGTGGCTCAGCAACTAGCGGGTGCCCTGGGTTACCTGGCCCTGGCCCACAGCGACCGGCTGCACATTGTGCCCTTCAACAGCGCCACGCCGCGCCCCTTTGGCCCTACCCAGGGCAAAGGCCGCATGGTGGAGATGCTGCGTTATATCGAGAACATCAAGCCCGAGGGCCAGACCAACCTGACTACACTGTTGCAGCGCTACGCCCGCAGCCGCCCCATGGGTGGTGTACTGGTTATCCTTTCCGATTTGCTTACAACCGATGGCTTGCTGGAAGGCTTGCAGGCGCTGCCGCCGCCCCGCTGGCAAGTGCTGGTGCTGCATCTGCTTGACCCACAGGAACTACGCCCAACCATCAGCGGCCCGATTGAGCTGGAAGACAGTGAAACCGGCCAGCGCATGGAACTGGTGCTGGACAAAGAAACCCTGGCTGAGTATCGCCAGAATGTGGAACGCTGGCAGGCAACGGTGGCCCGCGCCTGCGCCCAGCGCCACGCCAGCTACGCCCGGCTGATGACCAACTGGCCGCTGGAACAGAGCATTGTGCCCTACCTGCGCACCCGCCGCATGCTCGCTTGATGAGTCTGCAAAGAATGCGAAGGACGCGAAGGGTGTAAATAGGTAGAAAACAAGTTTTTCTAAACAATGGAACTCTATGTCATTCCGAACGAAGTGAGGAATCTGCCTCGTAATGCAGCGAAGACCCCTCACATTCGTTCGGGGTGACATTGATAGG
>JALONX010000601.1 GCA_025454695.1 Chloroflexaceae bacterium | reverse complement strand
AGAATATCGCGGGGGCCGCCATGTGCAGGCCTACATGGCCCTGGTGCAGCGGGCCGTGCGGGGTAGCGCCCACCTCCTCACCTTCTCTGATTGGAGCAAGCGCGACATTGTGCAGCACCTGGGCCTGCCCCCGGCGCGTATCACCGCCACGCTGCTCGCGGCGGACGACCGCTACCAGGCAGGTACACAGCGGAGAACGCGGAGTTCGCAGAGATTTTTTGAAGAAGGGATCCTTGAAGAATCCTCGGCGTCCTCCGCGCACCCTGTGGTAAAAAATCTCTCCGCGTCCTCGGCGGTGAACAAGCGCTACGGCCTGGAATCACCATTCATCTACTATGTGGGTGGGCTGGATGCGCGGAAAAATGTGGCGACGTTGGTGCGGGCCTTTGGGCTGCTGCGGGGGCAGGGCTACCATCACGTAACCCTGGCGATTGCGGGCAAGGCCCTTGGCGGCGACGGGCGGCTTTTCCCCGATCTGGACGGGCTGATTGCGGAGTTGGGACTCACCGAGGCGGTGCGGCGCATCAACGTGCCGCATGAAGACGGCCCGCTGCTCTACCAGGCGGCGACGATTTTTGCCTTTCCGAGCCGCTACGAAGGCTTTGGCCTGCCGCCGCTGGAAGCGATGGCCAGCGGCACGCCGGTGGTGTGCAGCAGCAGTAGCAGCCTGCCGGAAGTGGTTGGCGACGCAGCCTTGCTGGTGGAGCCGGACGATGTGGCGGGCTGGGCGGTTGCACTGCGCCGCCTGCTGGACGACGAGCAGCTGCGGGAGGAGTTACGGGCGCGGGGCCTTGCGCGAGCGGCCCATTTCAGCTACCGCCGCGTGGCCGAGGAGACGTTGGCGGTGTATGAGGCGATTGACGATTGACGATTGACGATTGACGATTGTCAGAACCGAGAACCGAGAACCGAGAACCAGGAACCAGGAATCAACAATTAAAGAAGTAATGATGAAGCGTCGCATAACAGTCAAATTTCATCCCTCATCCTTTAGCCTTCAGCCTTTATGTACTCGTAACTCTAGTCTGCTTTCAGTTTGCCCGGCGCATGGTGGCCAGGGTCGCCAGGCCGTTACTCTCGAAGAATCTGTCGGGTGCTTGCACAACTAGCAGCGTGCCGTCAAGCTCGGCGAAGAGATAGCCTTGCCAGTTCGTGGGGGAGCGTTCGGTGTACCAGGCCTCCACCTCGCGCCCGGCGATGGTGACACGGCGGGGCTGGAGATTTGTCCAGGGTGCGTTCCAGTTCGCTCTCAACACAGCCCGTAACTGTTCGGCTGGCCCCTGAATAATGGCGAAGTCGGTGTTGCTGCTCCCCTCGTTCCAATAGGCATTAAAACGGTCGGCAATTTCGGCGCGGTAGGCGTCATCGAAAGAATCGCCTGTGCCCGCAACACGGCTCATCTGGGTTATGGTTGCGCCGACGTTAGGCGGAAACAGAAACATGGCATAGGGCGCTTGCTGCACCGCCTGCTGAAACGCCGCTGTGTCACTTGCATTAATAGTGCGCGGTGTGATGGTAGTGAGGTGATCTGCGCTAATTGTGACCAGCGCCTGGGGCAATGTTCCCTCTTTTAGTTCGGGCGGGGCGTCGTCCAGCGTCGTGCGGCGCTCGTCGAGCATTTCCCAGGAGCGTACCAGCACCGGGCCGCTATCTACTGAACCGCGCACGGTTACGTTCGATGCACCGATGCGAAATTCGACCTGCCCTTGACTATCTTGTACAAGGCTCCGTGGTACATTCACCTGGCGCTGGTCGGGCAAGAGCAAAGTGAGCATGTCGTTGTTTGGCGAAGTCGTGACCACGTTGAACGGCCCCCCATCAATACTGACCTGAAGGCCATCGGGCGGCACAGCATACAGGCGCATGGCGCTCACCCGGCTATTGGGCGGAATGGTAAACTCCATCAGCATCTGCACCGGGTTGAGGTCACGGATGAAAGGCCAACTCTCCTGATTTCCCTCTTGCAGCAGGTAGCCCCAGCGGGGTGCGTTTTCCGCCACTGCCTCGGTCGCCGTCACCACCCTGGTGCCATTGGGCAGGGTGTGCATGGTAAGCGATACGGCAGTTGTTGGTTGACTCAGGAGTTGCTGAAGTTGCCCATCGGCATCGGAGAAGGCGGCATTCTCGTCCACGAGGCCTGGGCCATTCCAGACCCGCAACACCTGAGTTTGTGCGTCGTATGCCCAACTCTGTGGTGCGCCGCCGTACCAGCCAGCAAGCGGCTGTCCCTGTTCGGTGCCCATGCGCACCAGAGACGTGTAGGAGATGGGCGTGCTGTACCAGGCGTTGGCCAGTTCTTCTTGCGCTGACGCACCCGTTGCGCTAGAAGCATTGGCAGTAATCCACTGATTGTTGACCGTAATTTCAGGCCAGCCGTTGTAGGGGCGACGGCTGTAGGGGTCGGTCGGCATTACGAGTTCAGGGTTGTGGCGCACATAGCTTCGCTCGCGCCATGTCAACACCTGGCCGGGGGCCGGTGGTTGCACGCTGGCCAGCGCCTCAAGCAACATAGCTTTGGCCTGCTCGTGTTCGGTTAAGGGTTGGGCCAGCAGCTCTATGTTGGCCCGTAGGCTTGCGCTGTCGAGGGGTTTGAGGTTACCAATCACATCGAGCAGTTCGGCCCGGCTGAAGCCACGGGACTCCAGCACCATGCCAGCGGGGATTTCCGGCTGCTGCTGCTGCGTCGTTTCGGTGGGTTTTAACGCGATGCGGTAGAAGTTGCCCTTGAAGGCCTGGAGGCCAAGTTCCCATAGGCCAAGTTGCAACTGTTCTTGGCCCGCCATGCCAATGTTGGGATTGACGGCCAGGTAGAGCCAGCGCCCCGGCCCAATGTAGCTTATTCCACCAGTAGGCCCATTTCGACAACTATTGGGATACCAGAGACCACTGCAATCATGAACAAGCAGCCGTTCTACGCCGGGCGGCGGCACGGCAGGCACGAAGTACGGCGGTCTGTTTAATAGCTCTACTGGTGAGGTTAGGTCAGTGTTGCCTAGCAACATCAAGGTGGGGTCGCCATTGCGGTTGTTGCGCCGTGAGTTGAATGTGCCCCGCCCGTTCCAGGCCTGAGTAATGTCGAAGGCGGTGTTGATCTGGTTCGGCGTGGCCAGCCAGCCTTCCTCGCGCAGCCGCCATGTGACGCGGCTGGTCTGGCTGCCGCCACGGGGGCCAACCAGTTCCGTCACGCTGCGCAGCCGTCCGTCGGCGGTGTCAATCGCCAGCAAGATGGTGATGGGGCCAGGGTTGCCGGGGGCGTCGGGCGGCACTTCCAGCGGGCTGCTGCCGCTAAAGCTGATGATCTGCACCGTGCGCCCACCGTCGCGCTGCCGCCCCAGGGTGCGCAGGTTGGCGGCGGCGGCCTGGCGCAGGTAGGCCGCGCCCAAGTCCCATGCGCCGCTCACGATGCGGGCGCGGCGAGCTTGTTCCTGGGCGGCTGGCTCCATCCGCCAGCTCACCAGGTCGGGGCTGGTCGAGAGTCGCCCCGCTTCGCTTGCATACAACACCGGGTAGTAGATCGGGTCAAGCGCATACCAGATTTGCCCTTGCCCATCGGCCAGTTGCAGCTCATAGGGGGCACCGCCGCTGCTGTGGCTGAGTTGCAGGCGGTGGCGGGCGGGGTTGCGGCCATCCACCCAGGCTTCGGCCCGCAGTGGGGCATAGGTACCATCGGCAAAATACCAAAAAATCTCCCACACGCCACGCCAGACGCCATTGTTCTGGCCGGGCGTCAGCTCGCTGGCGGCCAGGGCCTGCTGCACCAGCGTGCGCGGGTCGGCGGGTGGGCTGCTGGTGGCCAGGGCTGTTTCTTCTTCGGGCGGGGCGCGAAAGAAGCCGGGCAGCACCAGGTAGGCCAGCAGCAGCACCACCGCGCCCATCAGCCCACCGAGCCGGAGCAGGCCGTGCTGGTGCCAGCGTACCGGTGGGCGCACCAGTTGCAACAACTCCTGCTTCAGTGCGGTGGGTAGGTTGCGGTCGCGCAGGGTGTGGCGTACATCGGCTTCGGTGGTGCGGGTCAGTTCGGCCCAGGCTCGATCAAAGGAGCGGCAGGCGCTACATATGGCCAGGTGGGCGCGGGTAGCGGCGTCGCTATGGCTCACCTCGCCCAACTCACTGATACGGCGGCGCACGGTGGGGCACTCGTCGGTCTGGCTTTCGTAGGGCAGTGCCATGCCTGCCGGGCGGGCCAGTCGTTGCAGGGCCGTGCTCAGGCGGCTGCGCTCTTCCTCGGCGCTGCCCCCGCTGATATGGGCTGCCAGCGGGGCGTCGTAGCCGAGCAACTGACCGAGGGCCAGGCTCTGGCGTTGTTCGTAGGGCAGGGCCAGCACGGCGCTGAACAGGGCATCGTTGGGGGCCAGCGGCGGCGGGGCACGGAAGGGCAGGAGTGAACGCCTGGCGGGGCGCTCGGCCTGCTGCGCCCCGGCGACACACAGCACCGCCAGCAGGTCGGGCAGGTCGTGCGTCGGCGGGGGCTGGGCGATGAGCCGCCCCA
>JALONX010000001.1 GCA_025454695.1 Chloroflexaceae bacterium | reverse complement strand
AGCCGTCGCGGAGAAAGTCGCCAGGCTGGCCCGTGCGGGTCATGATCACCGGTTTGCCCATGGCCATTGCTTCCAGGGCCACGGTGTAGCCAACGGCAAAGGGCACATGTTTAATCGGTACTACCACAAACTTCGACTCAGCGTAAAGTTGCCGGAGCTGCATGGTGGTGCGCCCTAGAAAGACTTCCACATGGTCGGGCAGCTTGTCTACCGCGATGTTCAGGTCTTCCTGCCACCAGGCGCTGTTGGCGTCAATTTTTACCTCCACCCCCAGCCCACGGGTGGCTTCAATGAAAAGGGCATAATCGCGGTCGGCCCGCCCGGCACTACAAATCTGGTGTTTTACGGTTACCTCAGGCATAGGTCGAAAGAACTGCTGGTCAATGGCGCAAGAAGTAACAATAATTTTATCATCCGTAATGCCATAGCGCGTTTTGAAGAGTTCAGCCTGGGCAGAAGAGAGGCAGAGGAAACGGCTGATGGCGCTGCCGACTTTCAATTTGCCCAGGAAGAAATCACGCTGGCGCGTGCCCGCATTGTGACAACACACATGGAGTGGCGTCTTGATACGGAAAAGTTTGAACAGAAAGGCTAGCCGGAAGCCAACATCGTTGCCGGTGGCAACAATCTGCTGGCAGTTGCGAGCCTGCCGCAACGCTGCAAACGCAATTGCCCAGTGTGGATCGGTGGAGGTGCGGATGAGCCGCAACAGTGGGTTCGTTGTGGTGGTGACGCTTTGCAGATCCAGCACTACGGGAGTGAGTTCTTTAAAAATCAGGGTGTAGTCGGGGCGGGGGCGTTCGGCAGGGATAGTGTTTGGGTTGCTAATGTTGACACCACTGATAAGCAGAACTGGTGCAGCGTGCGTGCGGGAATGCAGGCGAGAACGCGATGCTACAGCCATGGGTTATTCCTTTATGTAAAACGTTCGTAAATGTGAACCGCTCTGTTCACGATGGTATACCGTTATGGTAGGCGATGGTGTTAAAAAGGGGATGATGATTTGAAATCGAGAAATGTCAAGATTTTCACCTTCGGGTTAAAAAAAGCCATTGGTTGTACAGTAATGGTTGTTATAGTACCCCGACGTGAAGCACGGCTACTGCCGCTCCCCGTTGTGGCAGCGTACCCTGGTGAAGGTTGCTAATTCACTTAGCAGACAGGTTAGCTTGTGCAACGTATAGTGGCTTTCGTTTGAATATTGCAGTTTATGTGAAGCAAGGAGCACATCCCCCATGGCGAAGAAACGCGCACTTATTACGGGTATTACCGGGCAAGACGGCAGTTATCTGGCGGAATTTCTTCTGGAAAAAGGCTACGACGTGGTTGGTATGGTACGTCGAACCAGCACCGTCAATTTTGAGCGCATTAAGCATTTTCAGTCGAAACTCACGCTGGTCACGGGTGATCTGCTCGATGAAGTGTCGTTAATTAGCATTTTGCGCGAACATCGCCCTTCTGAGGTGTATAACCTGGCGGCCCAGTCCTTTGTGCAGACATCGTGGCCCCAGCCGGTGTTTACCGGTGAAACGACGGCTCTGGGTGTGACTCGTATGCTTGATGCGATCCGCATTGTTGACCCGGATATTCGTTTCTACCAGGCCAGCAGCAGCGAAATGTTTGGCAAGGTGCAAGAAGTGCCCCAGCGTGAAACGACGCCCTTCTACCCCCGCAGCCCCTATGGTGTGGCCAAAGTTTATGGTCACTGGATCACGGTGAACTACCGTGAAAGCTACAACATGCACGCCAGCAGCGGCATTCTTTTCAACCACGAAAGCCCCCGCCGTGGTCTAGAATTTGTGACTCGCAAAATTTCCAATGGTGTAGCCCGCATCAAGCTTGGCCTGGATGAAGACCTGCGCCTGGGCAACCTGGATGCGCAGCGCGACTGGGGCTTTGCTGGCGACTATGTAAAGGCCATGTGGCTGATGTTGCAGCAGGACACGCCCGATGACTTTGTCGTTTCCACCGGTGAGACTCATTCGGTGCGTGAGTTTTGCGAACTTGCCTTTGGTCACGTGGGCTTGAACTACCAGGATTTTGTGGTGCTGGACGAGCGTTTTATGCGCCCGGCAGAGGTTGATCTGCTGATTGGCACGCCTGAAAAGGCTAAGGCCAAGCTGGGCTGGGAGCCAGAGGTGAGCTTCCCTGAACTTGTATATATGATGGTGGACGCAGACATCAAGCTGATCAAGGAGCAGATGCGCTAACGAGTCATTTCACCGTCGAGGATGCAGAGGCCGCTGAGGAATGTACCTCCTCAGCGGCGTTTGAGTGTTACGTTATGTCGGTAGTGCGGACTTTAGTCCGCGTTACATGTACTTACGCGGACTAAAGTCCGCACTACGTTCCTCTTCTTAAAGTTGGAGGTTACGGCTTCACGGTGAGCCGCAGCAGCGTGACGGAGTAGGGCGCAAAGGTGTAGGTGACGCTGGTGCCGTTGGGTTGCAGCGTGCTGCCTGTCGGTTCGTTAAGGCTGGGATTCGGGTTGGTGCTGCCGTTAAAGCGCACCTGCGTGTCGTCGAGCGAGTCGGCCTGGGCCACGTCGGCAGTGCCGCCCACTAGAGCTTCCACCTCCTCAACCCCAATGCTGGCCCGCAGCGGGCGGTTGGTTTTGTTGATGGCCAGCAACGTCAGCGTTTGCCCGTCGCTTCGCCCGGCGTAGACGCTCAATTCCGTGTCGGCGGCGAACGACGAGGTGACGGGCAGCAGTTCGCGCCCGAAGTTGGCCCAGAGCGGGAACGCATAGTACTGGGGGTTGCGGGCGAAGGTTTCGCTGTCGAGCAGGCCATAGTTGCCGAAGCCCACCGGGACGCCGTTGGCCATGTTCCACTGGTTAGCCATGCTGAAGCCGTGGGTCGCTAATTGACCAATGGTATCAGCCAGGTGTAGCAGGTTAATCGCCCGGCTCATCAGCGCTTCGGTGTCGTTTTCTTGAAACGAGAAGAGGTTATATTCGGTGACGGCGATGGGGATTTGCCGCCCGTTGGCATGTTGCGCGAAGGCGGCCTGCACATCTGCCATCATCGCGGCCCAGGTGCGCTGCGGCTCGGCCAGAATTTGCTCGGGTGAGTCGGGCCGTTCAAAAAAGGCATACTGGTGAATGACGTAGAAATCCATCTCCTGGCCTGCGGCGGCAATCACTTCGTTGCCCCAGTTGTTCCACTCACGCTGAGTGGGAATGCCAACTGCACCAACCTGGATGTTGGGGTCAACTGCCCGCATAGCGTTGCGAAACTCTAGAAAACCCTCGCGTCGTTCGCTGCCCTCGCCTTGGCCCTGCACATATTCGGTGCCGTCACATGTCCAGCCATCTTCCCAGCCCCAATCGGCGCAGTCTTTGCCGGTGCCCTTTTTGCCGCCATAAATCTCGTTGCCCACCTCCCATAACCGAATGTTCACCGGTTCGGGGTTGCCATTGTCGCGGCGCAGGCGTGCCCAATACCCTACCGTTTGCCAGTCGCGGCCCCGCTGATCCACGCCGATTGGCCGTTCATCAGTGACAACGCCATTAAAAAAGGCCACTAGCGCCGCTGCTTCTTTCGCCGTGCCGTTAAAATTTATTGTCCACATGCCTTCGCGCCCGCTGGTTCGTAGAAAAGTGACAAAATCGCTTGGGCGGGCGGCCCAATCACAGGGGTCAACCCGATCGCGTTCGCAGGCCAGCCAGTTGTAGCTGTTGCTCCAGCTGCCGCCGGGCAGGCGCAGCACGGTTGCGCCGCTGGCAGCGGTGTGGGCCAAAAAAGTGGCATTGGTGAGGCGAGTGGGGTTGAGCCAGGCGGGCACATTGGTGCCGAGCAGGCGGGCGTCTACCATACGGCTGGGGCCAGCAGCATTGATGCTGATCGTGCCAGCGGTGCTTTCAGCAAGCTGCGAGGCTGCTGTTGGTGCGCCCAGCAGCGAAGGCGGTTGGGTGAAGCGGTCGGTAAGGCCTGTGCAGCCCGCCACAATGAAACAAACGGCGAACAGCAGGGCAACCCTACCACAGCGAAAAGAACGAACCGCCATACATGGTACTCCTCCTGCAAAAACCAACGGCGCGTGGCAATGCCGCAAACGAAAGTACCATACCACAAAACAGTGAAACGTTGTGGACACTATTCGCAGCGAAAATGACAAAACGTTCATCTAATGGTAAATAGAAGATCAATGTATCACAACAGAGCGTGCCGCGCATCAAGGGTCTGCCTCTGAAAAAGAGTGTTATCATCAGGTTTATAGTTTCTCAAAAAAAGGTAAGTGTGCCGGTATAATATTCGCGTTTTAGCGTAAAGGAATAGAAATTACTACGATAGCGGGTTGTTGCAGTCAATGCTCTGAGGGTAATGCGATGTATACTGCTATATAGTCCATGGCAGAAGCAGGTGGATTACACTATTGTGGGAAGGGACATTACATGATGCGTAAACTTTTATACATCTAATTCGGTCTTATGTTCAAGGTAACGCAAGAAACCCTCGGTATAGTAGTTTAGTAACATGCAACAGGTTGTTTGCAGACTATCTTTTTGTTAACCAGCAGACCAACGGGAACCCCCGCCACAGTGTCAGCTTTTGACGAGACTGTGGTTTCGCCGACGGTGTGCAAAGGAAAGACTTCATGGTGCCTCGTGTCACGTTGCGGCTGCTCGAAAGCTATTTTCGCCATCGTTGGCTGCACCTTTTGCCTCTGTGTATTATGGCTCTTGCCGCAGTAGCCTATCTAGCCAGCCCGGTGTATATTTCCCATGCGTCTATATATGTACGCAAAGAAACCTTGCTTGACACCTTGAACCAGGTGCGGCAGCTGCGCGATGAAGGGCTTGTAGGTGGTGGCACGTTGCAGGTGTCTACCCCAGCCCTTAGCACGGTCAACGAGTTTAAGGAGCTAGTTGGCACCGAGGCCTTTGTGCGGGCGGTGATTGACCAGACTGATCTGCGTACCCGTATGACGATGGGGCCGAGGGAAGTTGATCGCACCATTCGGCTCTACCGTGAGTCGTTCTTTGTGGAAACCGAGGGCGACAATCTGGTGCGCTTCTATGTGGAAGCAGAAACGCCAGAGTTAGCCTATCAGATGGCCAGTGCAACCGCTACCTCCTACCGGGCGTGGAAGATCAGCCGTGATGTGCAGGAGGGGACGGCAGCAACCGACTTTTTTAGCGAGGTTGTGAAGCCGTATGAGCAGGATCTCGTCAACGCCCGTAAAGCCCTGGAGGATTACCTGGCTGTGCGCCCGGCCCCGGTGGTGGGTGACCGCCCGGTGGAAGAAGAACTCCAGATCAAGCAGTATAACGATGCGATTGACCTGGCGAATGAGCGCCTGCGCAGTATTCTCGCCCGCGAGGAAAGTGCCCGCCTGGCCCTTTCGCAAACCGAGCGCGACGTAGACCAGACCTACGTTGTTGTGGACTCGCCCCGTGTTCCTGAGCGAGCAGAAACCCTCCTCGACCGCTGGATGTATCCAACGGTGTTTTTGAGCGTTGGTTTGTTGTTGAGCATCCTCAGTGCAGTGATGCTGCTGGTGTTAGACAAGAGCTTTCGCGTGGCCGCCGATGTGGTGCAAGAGTTGGAACTTCCGGTTCTGGCACAGGTTGCACGGTCAAACCCTAACGAGACTCAGCAGCGGGTAACTCAGCTCATATCCACCCCGAAACCGTCCGCTTCGTCTGAACAACAAGCAGCCCCTGGCCGTGCAAGCGCATAGGTAACATTGCTATGGCAAACGCAACTGCTGTTCGCAATGCCAGTGCGCTGATGATCTCGCAAATCATCACCTGGACATTGACCCTGGTGTTTATGATCTTCATGCGCCGTGTGCTGGGGCCTGAGTCCGTTGGCATGCTGGTTGTTGCAACCTCGATCTGGACACTGGTGGGCGTGTTTATCAGTTTTGGCATGGATATCATGCTCACCAAGGAAGTCGCCCGTGACCCCAGGTTGGCGGGTGAGTTGCTGGGTACGTCGTATGGTTTACGCATCGCCTTCTACCTGATTGGCACCCTGGTGGTCACCGGCTATGTCTGGTTTATGGGTGAGTCGTTAGGGACAAACCTTGTTCTGGTGCATATTGTCGGGCTGTCCATTCTTTTTGTGCAACTGGCTGGTGCAACCCAGGCTACTTTGCAAGGCCTGGAAACGATGCACTACATCTCAATTGCCAACATTGCCAGCAAGGCGGTAAATACTCTGACAGGTGTAACGGTGTTGCTGATGGGCCTGGGGGTGTTTGCGGTTGCCTGGGTGATGGTGCTGGCGGCGCTGGTGCTGTTTGTGTTGCAAGTCTGGTTTCTCTACCGCCATCACCGTATTCCGTTGCGCTTTCACATGTTGCGGGCCAGGGCAATGTTGCGCAACAGCCTGCCCTACGTGATGAGCGCTTTTAGCATGGTGGCCTACATCCAGGTAGATGTATTGACGATTGCGCCGTTGGTCAGCACGACGGAAGTTGGCTGGTATGACGCAGCGGCGAACCTGTTTGGCACGCTGTTGTTTGCTGCGGTGGTGTTTACTACGGTCACTTTTCCGGCAATGGCCCGGGCACATGCTCACGCGCCAGAAACCGTTGCGCCGATGTTGCAACGTAGCTTCAACCTGATGTTGATCATCAGCGTGCCGATTGGTCTGGGTGTGCTGGCCATTGCCGACCCGCTGGTGTTACTGTTGTACGGTGAGGCATATATTCCAACCGGCCACATTCTCGCAGTAATGGGTGTGGTGCTGATTTTTATGTACGTGAATGTGCTGCTGGGCCAATACTTTACGGCCATTGACCGACAGAACACATGGACATTGTGTATTTTTATCTCGGTTGTGGTGACAATACCGCTAAACCTGGTGCTGGTGCCCTGGAGTGAGCGGGTGTTTGGTATTGGTGCGTTGGGTGGCGCGTTCAGTTTTCTTATTACCGAAGTTGGTCAATTCATTGCAGGCTGGTTTTTGCTGCCAAAAGGCACCTTAACCTGGGCTACCGTGCGGGTGGCGCTGCGCACTTTGCTGGCCGGGTTGCTCATGTTTGGGCTAGTGTGGCTCAACCGTGACCAATTTATCCTCATCCCTGTCTTTGTTGGCGTAAGTGCCTACGTTGGCCTGGGCTTGCTGTTCCGGCTCGTTCCAGAAAAAGAGTTGAATGTCATTGTGCAGTATGTGCGCGACAAGCTGGCCCGAAAGGGACAAGCTGTAGTGTCGCCAGTATCTGCCGTAAGCAAAACAACAACAAGCAGTAGTACCACGAGTACCAACAGTACCACAGGTACCACAAGCACAACAGGAGTATAACCCCCATGTTCGCACGTAAATCGCGGGAAGCGGCACCAGCAAGCGCCGAGATGGCATTGATGGTTCAAACAATGGATGGAAAGACGCTGTGTGCCTTTCCAGCGGAAACGGTGACCAATCTTCGCCGCATGCTCACCAACTTGATGTACCAGACAGCGCTGCCCAAAAGCATGGCCTGTGTCGCTGCGCTGCGTGAAGAGGGCGTGACCTACACCGCTCTGGCGATGGCGGCCACTCTGGCGAGTGACCTGGCGGCATCTCGGGTGTGCCTGGTGGAGCTGAACTGGTGGAACCCCAGCTTGCATCGCTACATTGCGGGGCAGCCCCCCATGCCCGCTGCCAAAGGTCGCCGGGCCAAAAACCAGAGCAGCACGCCAGAGTTGCCCCCTACGGATGATCAGGGCATTGGGGCTGTGCTGCGCGGCGTGACTTCGCTTGAAGATGCGGTAGTACGCACTTCGTTGCCGAATTTCTCGTTGCTGCCAGCAGGTAATCTGCTGCTACGCGACCGTTCAGCTATGGCCCGTAGTGACCAACTGAAACAGCATATCGCCACGCTGAACGAACAGTTTGATCATATCATTCTGGATGTGCCAGCGGTTGCAGCCACCAGCGATGCGGTAGCCCTGGCTTCGTTGAGCGAGGCCGTGTGCATGGTGGTACACCAGGGTGTTACACCCGTCAACACGGTGAAACTGGCCCTGGATGAAGTGAAGCACCTCCAGGTGTTGGGCGTAATTATGAACCAGGTGCAAATCCACACGCCACGCTGGTTGCTGAACATGATTCCGCAGGAGTAAGGCGATGCGGATTTTCCTCAGCTACATGCTGTTGAGCATCATCCTTGGGATTGCCCTGCGCCATAAGCCTATGTCGTACACCATTTCGGCATTAATGGGATTAACCTTGCTGGTTGCCGCAGGCTATTTTTTCTGGGGACAGTTGTAGGTCTAGGGTTACTACTTCAGGAGTTCGCATGATTGCTCGACCTCCCCGTGACACCATTGCGCAAACCCTGCCAGCGGTGAACCGGATTCTCACGGCGAGTGCCCAGGCACGCTACAACCGCACCAGCCTGCTTTACTGGTTTGTAGGATGGATTGCGTTGTCGTGTGCGGTGGCGCTGCTGCTATTGCGGGGTACACCTGCGCCAAATGCGATTGGTTGGACGATCTTCCTTGCCTGTGTCGCAGCAATGATCTACCAGCCCCGTTATGGTGTCTACATGGCATTGGCATTTTCGCTGGCGGGCGACGCACTGTTGATGCCGTGGTATCCCTTTGTTAAAAACCTATCGAGCATTGAGTCGCTCTTTTATGTCCACGGGGCGTTGATCTTCAACCCGCTGGAGATAACCCTGGTTGTCACACTGGTGTCGTGGCTCGGGCGGGGCATTATGCGGCGGCATGTGCCACTACACGCCAATGTGTTGGTTCTACCAGCGATTGTGTTTATTATCTTTGCAACCATCGGTTTTGTGTTTGGCATGTCACGGGGCGGCGATCTGGTGATTGCACTGTGGGAAGTGCGCTCGATCTACTATCTGCCCTTGATGATTATTCTGGTGACGAACCTGATTGAGAAGCGCGAACATATCAACATCCTGGTGTGGTGTGCGATCATTGCGCTGAGCATCAACTCACTGGTAGGAGCCTGGTTTGTCGCAACCGAACTCCAGTTTCGCATCACCTCTGTGCTACGTATTGCCGAACATGCCTTTTCGATCCAGTTGAATTCGATCTTTGTGCTGGCGTTTGCCCTGTGGTACTTCGGCGGTTCCTACAAAAAGCTCTCATATATTGTCGCGTTGCTGCCATTTATGCTGATCGCCTATGTTGCCAACCAGCGCCGCGCGGGCTATGTAGCCCTGGGTGTGGCAACCATTCTCTTCCTTGTGTATCTCTATGTCACCAATCGGCGGCTCTTCTGGCTGATTGTGCCAACTGGGGCAATTCTGTTTGCGATCTATCTAGCGGTGTTTTGGAATAGTGGTGGGGCACGCTCGGGCGGTTCGCTTATCACGTTGCCAGCCCGTGTGGTGCGCTCGGTTATCGCGCCTACTGTAGGAACAGAAGAAGAGTCGTCGAGTGTCTACCGCATGTTTGAAAACGCCAATATTCTCTACACCATCCAGACATCCCCGTGGATGGGAGTGGGGTTTGGACAAAAATTCCTGATCATCCGGCCTATGGCTGATATTAGCTTTTTTGCCTGGTGGGAGTATTTCACCCACAATTCGATTGTCTGGATCTGGATGAAAGCCGGGCTTGGTGGCTTCCTTTCTGTCATCTTTCTCATTGGGTTGTCGCTGGCACAGGGCATTCGCACCGTGCTACAAATGCCCCGAGGCGATATGGGAGCGATTGCCTTTATGGCGTTGAGCTACGTCGTTATGCATTTTGTCTATGCCTATGTAGATATGTCCTGGGATCCGCAGAGTATGATCTACCTTGGCACCTGCATGGCGTTGCTTGCCATTCTGCCACGCATCGTAGATACGCCGGTGGCGCTGCCACCGCAGCGCTGGCCCTGGCAACGGCAGCGCAAAGCCCCAGAAGGCCTCCGTCCCCTGGCATAATACCAGCTATGTTTAGTGTCTATGGTGCAACGATTACCCAAAACTGCTGCTGCCCTGCTGCTTAGCGTTGTTGCGCTGGTAGGGTGTGGTCTGAACGAGCCACGCGAGGCGCTGATTCCCGAAGCTACGCCCACGATTGCGCCATTTTTTCGCGATGGGGCTGTGCTGCCCGTGCCAACGGTGAATGTGCAGTTCGCGCCCACCCCCACTCCCATTCCTGTGCCAACACCGCTTCCCCCTGGGTCTGTGCTAGCCTCACGCGACACCCGCCCCGACCGCCTGGCCGAGCGCATCCGCGAGGTGCCAGTGTACGATGGTGCCTTTCATCCAGATTGGACGGTGAGCCAGAGTTGGGACATGCAATTTAACCCCGCGAGTAGAAACGCGGGTTTTGCCGACCGTATAACGTTTGAAGGGCGAGGCAAAGCTGCCTTTGGCGGTGTGTTGTTTGGAGTGAAGCCCAGCCATCAAGGGTTGTATGAACGCAAACAGGTACTGGGCATCCGTTTCCGCATCAGTGGCGGTGCCGAGTACCTCAGTCGAGATAGCTTAATAATCAAGATTTTGGGCAGCAATACGTATTCCTACTGGGTTGAAGGCGATACCTCGGTGCAATTTAAGGAAGAGGTTCCCCCCAATACGCTCATCTTTGATGAAATTGGCCTGCGGGGCTTAGGCTTAAAACGAGATATTCCGCCTGGCGTATGGGCCGAATTGGATCTCTGGCTTGATGACTACGACCGGGTGGACTACAAGTATATCACCGGCATTGTGATTATGAACGAGCCAGACTTTCGCGCTCCATTCTTTATTGACGCGGTGCATCTTCTGGTAGAACGCTAAACCGCGCCGTGTGGTGCTTCAACACAAACCGTCCCTGGTATGCAGCCAGAGACGGTTTTTTGTTGAAGCAGTTCGTATGCACGGTGCGACTCACGCGCTCGAAGGGCGCGGTGGGAAGGCCGGTAGCCACACACGTTCGCGACTGCCATCAGGAAGTAACTGTTGAACTGTTTGCAGTAGCTCTTCAGAGTCGACTGGCTTGGTGAGAAACGATGAAACCCCTGCTGAACAGGCCCGTAGATTGTCACGCTCCTGCCCGCTTGCAGTTACCATCACCACGGGCAGACTGGTGTAGCGCTCATCGGCCCGAATCTGCTGCAACAGACTCACGCCGTCCATCTTTGGCATGGCAAGGTCGGTCAGCACCAGATCAATTGCGTACTCACCTAGTCGTTCCAACGCCTGAAACCCATCAAGAGCAGTGATGACGCTGTGGCCGTGCTGCTGCAAAATATACGAAAACAGACGGTGGCTGGGTAGGTAATCATCGACCACGAGAATGGTCGCCATGGGACTGTCCTTTCCTACAAATGTTTGATCAATTGCCACCGATTGCCGTCAGATTGCGGTGTGTAGGTCACGCTGTCCATCAAATTTTTAATCAGAAACATCCCATACCCATGCACCTGCGGTTCTTCCAGGTTTGGTTCGGGCACCGTGGTAACGTCGAATGGTCGCCCGGTGTCCTGAAATTCAATCACCAGTTGCGCAGGCTGGAAATGCAGCACTAGCTTGATGTCAATGCGCCCCTGTTCAATTTCTTCATAGGCATGGTTGACGATATTGGTACACACTTCGTGAGCGGCAAGTTGTACGTTGTACACCACTAGGTCGCGGTCGTTGACCGTATCAACATGCGAAAGCATCGTAGTGATACAATCACTTAGAATGTGAAGGTAAGTGAATGACGCTGGTAGATTGAGTTGTATCATTTCTGGTTCTCGTGCTTTCACGCTGCTACATTCCCTTGATTACGACCAGAGTCTGGTCGTCGTCCTGGGGACGACCGCTACTAAACCGATCCACGGCATCAAAAAGGGCCTGGCCAATCTCCTGAGCCGACTTTTGCACCAGACGGTCAGCCATATACAGGAGGCGTTCGTGGTCAAATGTTTCGTCGGAGTGGTTGCGAGCATCACTGAAACCATCCGTTGCAACAATCAACAAATCTCCCTGGCGCATCTGGATCGTCTGGTTTTTGCTGTGACTTACCGCAAATACCCCAATCGCGGTGCTGTCGGCTCGCAGCAGCAGGGGTGCGCCATCACGTGGGCGATAGATCACCGGCGAATGACCGGCGTTGGCGTAAATCAGGCGCTGAGTGGCCCGTTCATACTGGCCAACAAAAGCCGTCGCAAACACTCCCACCTGGGTGAAATCGTGATACAAATCTTCGTGTGACTGGCGCATCACAATTTCAGGGTTAGGGTCAGGGATAAACAGCGCCTTGCTGTGCAGTGCGCTGCGGGTCATGGTCATCAGCAGCGCCGCCGAAAGGCCCTTGCCGGTCACATCGCCCACCGAAAAGATGAACGGGCGGCCCTGTTCGCTGATAAAGTCAAAAAAGTCGCCGCCCACCTGGTAGGCAGGCCGTGAATGGGCATAAATATCTAAACCGGGCACCTGGGGCACATGGCGCGGCAGCAGATCCAGCTGTACCCGACGGGCTAATTCCATTTCCGTCCGTAGCTTAGCCTGGTCGTAGCTTTCCTGATAGAGCAGCACCTTCTCAATCTGGGCGCTTACCTGGTCAGCAATCGCACGGGCCAGCTTCAGGTCTACAGCAAAAAACTCGCCACCCTGACGGTTCACCAGGCCCAACCCGGCCATCATGGTGCCACGAACGTGAATGGGCACAAAAAGCAAGCTTTCCACCGGGAGCGAAGCCCACGCTGTATCATCAGGGTTCGGCAGCAGGAGTTCTCGCTCCATGGTCTGGGCATGCCAGTAGCAGCGCCAGGCCAGCTCTTCATTGATGGTTGTCGTTGGGTGTTGCACAAACAGCGGGTCACGGTCGGGCGCAACAAACAACGCAAAACAGCTCTGAATTTTGACCATGCGCAGCGCTTCGTGTACCAGCGCTTGCAGGGTTTCTTCAATAGTTACATGGCTGCGCATTGTCTGCATCAGCCGGTAGAGCGACAATTGCTGATCCTGGCTGGTCACCAGTTCTGCAGTCATGCCTTGCAGCTCATTCTCAAGTGCCACCATGTACGCGATCATGTCGGCATCGGCCCGCAGGCGAGCTTCGTGCTGCTGGCCATGCACGCCCGACACGCGCACGTCGCCAACCACCTCACTTCCCACTTGAATGGGCACCGTCAGACTCGGCTGGGCCAACTTTTGCCCAATGGGCCAGTAGGCCAGCGGGCGGCCCTGCTGATAGACGCCAAAGCTGGTGGCACCACTACTCAGCCATGCCTGTGCCAACGTGGTAAAGCGGGCATATTGAGAACTCAGGAGTGCAACAAGCATAGTATGACGATTTACCGGAGTACTAACAACGAGGGGTGCCAACCGGTTTGCATCAGCGTGCAATGATCGTTTTTGAAAGACACGCTTAAAAGTAACCACAAAACCTTACCATGTGTACGGAACTGCACACCAGCTCCTTTGGGGTGAGTATATGGGCGACCAGCACCATTGCTGAAATGGTTTTTCATAACGCTACTCGGTAAAGGCCGCTATCGCATGATCTTCATCCACAAAAATGTTGAAGGCTTTGTCGAGGCGGGTGAGTTCAAAAATCATGTACACCGAGCGTTGTAAGCCACACAAATGCACATCGCCCTGGCCCTGGCGACTACGCTTGAGGGCTTGCACTAGCGTGGCCAGCGCCGTTGAATCGACAAAAGTAGTTTGGGCCAGGTTCACCACAACTTGCGCCGGTGGGGTTGTGGTAGCCTTTTCTAGCCACGCAGCGACGGGTGGGGCCGTGTTGGTATCAAAACGCCCGGCCAGGGCAAGAATAGCAATATTATTGCTAAAGCGAGTCTCAAAATTCATCGCATCCTTCTCCTTTAAGCAGCGGGTTCTTCCTGGCGGGTGCTGCTTAATGCGTCAGACGACCTGCCGTAGTCCTGAGACACGGGGGTACGGTGCGGCGCAGCACGGTGGGTATATCGGTTTATCCAGGCTGATGGTGTTTGAACCAGGATGTGCAGATCGCTCCGCCAGTTGCGGGTAGCAACATAATACACATCATTCACAAGGGTACTATCGAGATCAGTATCTACCACACGAGTGTACCAGAGACCAGTGAAACCTGGTGCATAATCGTAGCGCCGCTGATGCCAAGCTTCGGTGAGTTGGCTTGCTTCATCAGGCGATAGCGGTTTTACGCCAACGAGGGCCATGTCGCCCCGCACGACGTTGATCAATTCGGGCAATCGCTGAAAATCGTAGCATTCCATCCACGCGCCAATGCGTGTCGGGTTGCCACTCGCACGCCGGGTGGGCAATGCGTAGACAGTGAATTGCTGTGACGCTGGCGAGCCAGTGGGACTCGCATGGCGCTGGCCCACCCGGCGCTGACGCTCCACAAACCGACCCGTGCTGATAAAGGCCAGAAGCGTCAGGAACAACAGCAAAGGCATTACCATCACCAGCGTACCGAGCGCGATAACACGGGTAATCATGCGCCAGAACGTGTTCGCCACTGTTGTGGTGGGCATTGCAGCTGCCAGCAAAAAAGGGTCAACCACCGGGCTAACATCGCCAGAGGTCGGGTCAATCAGGGTATTTGCCTGCACAATGCGGTGCTCCAGGTTCACCAGTTGGCCCACATAGGTGTGCTCTAACACTGTGCTATGGTAGAGTGTCGCGCCGTAGTCAACAATTGAGCCTGCCCCGATCACAGTACCAGGCCCTAGCTCCACATCGTGGTCAATCCAACAGTGTTCATCAACACATAGCGGTGCAGCTAGCTGGGCTGCCGGGTGAATGATGGTGTTTGGGCTAACCCATATGCCTGGGGCCATTTGCCGCCCCTTCATGGTGGGGTAGCGCACCTGCTGCGGTGGCCCGTCGTTGCCCTTCAGGTGGCCGTGGGCCTGCCGGTAGGCACTATAGAGATAGACTTGCTGGGCATCATAATAGGCCCGCACGCTATCCAGCGGGTTCCAGTAACCTGTCATCTGATGGCAGAACACAGCAACACCGGCCCGTAACAGGGCCGGTAGCAGATCATCTTCACAGCTAGCTGCCCTATCGGGCGCAATATACTGGAGCACGTCCGGCTCAAAAATGTAGGCTCCTGTTGGTGCCAGGGTTGTATTGGGCAACCCCTGCCCTATGGCCGCGAGCCTCCCCTGCGCATCGGCCTGCATCAGGGTCGTTCCTCGGTAGCTGCTCGACTGCACAATCGCAGTGGCAGGGCCGCCATGTTGGTGGTGAAACGCCAGGGCGGCTTCAATATCGAGATCAAACACGGCGTGGCCGGGGAGCACGAGCACGGTCTCTTTCAAGAGGTTACTGGCCCATTTCAGGCTACCTGCCGATCCCCAGGCCTCCTGCTGAGTGACATACTGAATCTGCGCCCCCCAGCGGCTACCGCTGCCAAAGTAGGCCGCAATTTGTCCACCCTGTTGATACAAACTGACCAGCATATCCTTGTAGCCAGCCCGCACCAGAACTTCGATGGTACGTTCCAAGACAGGACGGTTGGCAATTGGTAGCAGTGGTGCAGGCAAGGTATCAGTTAACGGATAAAGTGCAGAATGTTCATTTGTCGCAAGTAGAAAAATATGCATACACGATCACCGCAAGATTGAAAGCACAACGTCGGAACAGCGATGTTGATGCAGCGTACCAACGCTGCACGTGAGGATTATGATCTGTTCGGCGCTACCGGCAGCGATATATGACTGGCTGGCACCGCCACCGATGGCGGGAGTTGGGCCTGGGCTGCGGCTTCCACATCAGTGTAGAGGGTGAACAGTGTGTCGAGCTTAACTAGTTGGATACTGCGGGCCACATCACGGGTGCAGTTGGCCAGGCGCACCATGCCATTGTGTTCCTGACCATAACGATGCAGCTTAACCAGGATGGCCAGGCCCGCGCTGGCAAGAAAAACGGTCTCGCTAAAGTCGAGGATCACGCGCGGATTTGTTGCCATGAGCTGGGAGCAGCGCTCATACAAGGCCGGGGCGTTGGTGGCATCTACAATGCGGGGCATGGAAAAAACGCCCCAGTGGGAAGCCGTTCGTTCCTGGGCCACGAGCGACTCAGGCAGGCTATGCCGTTCAACGATCGCACTGGCCACATCAGGCCGTAGTTCAAAGAAGTTTTCCAGCCGCAGCATGGTAAACAGATTGTAGATGGGTGCTGGCACGCCAGTGAGCCAGAGTTGACCACCAGCTTTTCGCGCCCGGTTCGTCAGGTTCACCAGTGTCCCCAGGGCCGAGCTATCCAGGAACGTTGCCCCGCTCATGTCCACAATCAGGTAGGGGTGTTTGTCCAGTGCCTGCTGTGCCTTGTCAATAAAGGCCTGCTGGTTTTGTACATCCATACGCCCCTGAATAGTCAGAATGGTGGCGTCGTCCATTGTGCCCATGTCGAGGGGTGGCAAGGGCTGGTTTGGCCCTTTGCGGCGCATTTCCCACCACTGGCGCGCAAAGAAGACACTAAAATAGAACATGTCGAGGACATAACGCCGCCAGAGCCGCCGTGGCTCGTTCACCAGGCGGAAGAACCATTCGAGGCCAGCCTTTTGCATCCACACCGGCGCGCGTTTGGCCGTGCCCGCCAGGAAGTCAAAGGAAGCGCCCACACCGATGCACAGCGGCACACCGAGTTCGTGCAGGTGCATTTTGATCCACTTTTCCTGCTTGGGCGTGCCCAGGGCCACCACCAGCAGGTCAGGCTTAGCTGCCCGTATCGTTTCCACAATAGTTGGATCCATGTCGAGCAGCGCGGCGTTGGGTGGCGAAAGGATCCCTGCGACGTTCAGGCCAGGGTTTTTGGCCCGCAACACCTCAACAGCACGGGTGGCAACGCCAGGCCGCGCACCCATAAAGAAGACCGAGAAATCGTTTTTAGCGGCTAGTTCAGCCAGGGCTGGCAACATGTCCGACCCGGTAACCCGGCCTTCGATTGGCAAGCCCAGCAGCCGTGCGCCCCACACCAGCGGCATCCCATCAGCTGTGGTCATGTCGGCCTCTAGCAACAGCCGCCGCAAGTCGGGGTCGTAGAGTGAAATAACGGCGAAATCGGTGTTGGCAGTGGCCACATAATGGGGGCTTCCCGCTGCTCGACCATGACGAATATACTGTTCACAACGGGCCATAGCCTCGTCCATCGTCAGGTCTTCAATTGGTACACCCATTAAAACAATAGTCTGACCCATAACAATGTCGCTTTCTACACAGGGTTTGGCGAGAGCAAGAAGTGCTAGTAGGCACCGCGACTGAAAAGAACTGCCGGGATGGTTTTGAGCAGAATCTGGATATCTTTCCAGAGGCTCTGCTCAGCGATGTACTGGAGATCAAGCTCGATCCAGCGCTTAAAATCCACATTGCTGCGACCCGACACCTGCTGCAATCCGGTAATACCAGGAATAACCTGGAGCCGTTGCACCTGTTCGTAGGTGTACTGGGCCACTTCGCGCGGAATAGCTGGACGAGGGCCAACCCAACTCATCTCGCCTTTAAGGACATTGAAGATTTGTGGTAGTTCATCAATACTCAGTTTGCGAATAATGCGGCCCACCCGCGTAATACGCGGATCATTTTTTATCTTAAATACCGGGCCATCGGCTTCGTTCCTGGCGATCAACTCTTTCAAACGTTCTTCCGCGTCAATGTGCATGGAACGGAATTTGTAGCAATCAAATGTTTCACCCCACTTACCTACCCGTGTTTGTCGAAAGAACACCGGGCCAGGCGAGTCGAGTTTAATGGCAAGTGCCGTCAGCAGCATAATGGGGGCAGCAAACAGCAGTGCAATAACGGAAATACCTATATCCAGCGTGCGTTTAAGGCTCTGGCTGATTTTTGTGCGCACGACCCACCAGAGCAGCGTGAGGCGCACTCGCTGCTGCATGCGAGCACTATAGAAGCGACGCTGGGCGAAGATTTCGAGCATCTGAGATGCTTTTGGATCAGTATGCGTTTCAAGAAGCATCGAGCGCATCGTCTAAATCTCCATCTTCCACACAAATCTCCTAACAATCCGCTAAATATTGTAGCAAGGTAAAGCAACAAATTTCTGACAGGAAACTGGTTAAAAATGAAGATTCGTTAAACCTTGCCGCAATTTGCTGTTTTTGAATATAGTTAAATATTCATCTTGGTGGATGTATGAGCAACTCCGCACCCTTGTTAGGTTATGAACGTTTTATCGTACATCGTTGCGGGCAGTGCGCACCCAGCCTTTGGGGCTACCACCTGCCAGGACACGCCCATACAGCAGCACTTTCCAGATGACAAAAATAGGCGCATACAGCAGGGCTTGATAAACCTTGCCCGGTGCGCGGGCCAGCACCAACCCGGTGATTACATAGATAACCTGGCCCACCACCAGCGCCACCCCCAGCCAGACAGCCAGCGGTGCTTGCAGCACCAGGGCGGCCAGCAAACACACAACGCTGGCAATGGTGACGATCGAGAAGGGTGGAATAATCTGTTCCATCGCTGCATCAAACAGCACAAACTTGGCCCGCTGCACCGACTTCCAGAGCAGGCGAGGCACATAGTTGCGCACCATCTCCACTCGCCCCTGTTCCCAGCGGGCATTCTGCGAGTTTGAGGCGGCGAGCGAGTTGGGCATTTCAGCCCATACAATCGCATCCGGCGCAAACATCACCCGTTCGCCATTCAGAATCAGGGCCATGTGGTATTCTAGGTCTTCCGTGAGCGACCCAGACCAGCGGTAGTTGCGCATAATATCGGCGGCGAAGACCATGCCATTGCCCTTGAGGCCAGCAGAACCGCCCAGCACCATGCGGCCCTGTGGGCGCAGGTAGTGCAGCACAATCAGTGCAATCGAACGCAGGCTCACGCTCCAGCTTTGCTCAGCATCACGCACGGCATAGTAGGCCTGAATGGCGCGTTCGCCACGGGCCATGCGGGCGTCCATTACCCGCAGAAAGTTGGGGGAAACGACTGAGTCGGCGTCAAGGATAACCACCGCGTCGTGTTGCACGTTGCGCTGCCAGATCTGCTGCAATAACCATTCCAGAGCATAGCCTTTGCCAATCTGGCTGGTGTCGTGCCGTTCATGCATGGTTGCGCCAGCTGCCCGCCCCGCCGCTGCCGTATTGTCGGTGCAGTTGTCGGCAACGACATGGATGCTGTAAAGTGAACGGGGATAATCTAGCTGGTGCAAGTTTTCCAGCAGAATCGGCAACAGGCGCTCTTCGTTATGGGCCGGAATCAGGATCGCAAAGCGATGGGTTGCGCCGCTCTGGTGGGTGGCAGTGGTACGCCGAGCAAAGAGCGCCGCTATGGTGAGTAGAAGTAAGTAACCAACCAGCAGCGCCAGGCCAATTTCTACCGCCAGCAACGCATAGGTGAGAATCGAGATGATCAATGCCATAGCCTGTTCCGTTTCGTGAAGATGTATGACACTATTGACTCCGTAGCTGCGATGGTTGCCAACCAGCACTAGGGCGGCCCGGTGCTGCCTGAAGATAGCGTTGGAGGGTGCGCCCAACTGCCTGCCAGGAATAAGTCTCTTCTACCAGCTGCCGCCCCTGTATCCGCAGGCGCTGTTGCAGCGCTTCGTCGTTCAGCACACGGACAATATGTGCGGCAAATGCTTCAGGCGTGTCACCCAACAGAATGTGTTCGCCATCCACTACACTGATACCTTCAGCCCCGACTGAGGTGGACACGGTGGGCACACCGAAGCTCAATCCTTCCATAATCTTCAGGCGGGTGCCACCACCGCTGCGCAAGGGCACCACCAGGGCTTTAGCTGCCGCCATATAGGGGCGCACATCATCCACAAAGCCTGTGACGGTAACATTCGGGCGCTGGCCAAAAGCTCGTACATCGGCGGGGGGCTTGCCGCCCACTATGCTGAAATGCACGTCAGGCACTTTGGCTTCGATCAACGGGAACATTTCGTCCATGAAGTAGCACAACCCATCACGGTTAGCATCTACATGGGTCGTGCCGATAAAGGTAATCTGGTTGGCCAGGGGCTGAAGCGGGCGCAACGCAAAGAAGTCAGGGTCAATGCTGTTGGCCAGCGTTTCCACCGGTATGGGTGCCAGTAGCCGCCGCAAGTGATCGCGCTCTCGATCCGAAGGGGTAAAGACCATGTCGAATTGGCGGCACAGGGCCAGTTCCGCTCGCTTAAATTTTATCGCTTCAAGGGCAAGGGCCGCCCGTTTGAGCGGGTTGCGCTGCACCTGTACCCGCCGTTCCAGCAGTTCGTATTCAATGTTTTGTAGGTCGAGAATGTGCAGTGCCCCTGGCTGGCGGTGCTGAAAATAGGCCATTTGCGATTGTTCAACCACAATCGTGTCAAAGCGCTCCTGGGCGGTCACCCGATCGAGGGCTTGCTGGAATTCCCGTGAATAGAAGGAGTGATATTGAAACGTTTTTGGCCCCACCATGCCACGGAGTTGTAGTTGCCATTTGGGGCGGGTTTCTAGCGGAGCTTCGTCCACCATCACTACCTTTTTGCAGATGCTTTCCAAATGGCGCACACTCGCATCGTCCACATTCCAGATGCGGTAGGCAACCAGGGTGACCTCCGAGGTGGCCGCAAACATTTTGATGAGATGATAGAGCCGAATGGCCCCGCCAAACACCAGGGGGTACGGGCTGAATGGCGCAATAATCAGTGTTTTCATCTCGTCGTGTTTCCCTCGGTGCTGCGGCGTTGCATCACGTGTTGAATAATATGTAGTACACGGTTTTGAAAATGGTCGAGCGTATACATATTTTCAATGGTTTTGCGGGCATTGGCCCCCATAATGCGGGCTTCTTCCGGGTGGTTCAGCAGGTATTGGATACACTGGCGCATCTCTTCCACATTGCCAGGTTCAACCACAAAACCGTTCCACCCATCGCGAATAGCACCAAGCGGTTGTTCCATGCGGGTGGTGATAAGGGCTTTGCCCATGGCCATGGCTTCGAGTTTCACCGAGTAGCCAGCGGCAAATGGTACGGACTCAAGCGGCAGCACCACAAACTGCGACTCAGCGTAGAGTTGGCGTAGGCCCACATAGTCGCCAGCACTTTGCACTTCAACCTGTGGATGCAAACGCTCGGGCGAAAAGTTCAACGATTGCTGATACCAGGCACTATCGGCGGCGATTTTGACCTCAACCGGCAGCCCGCGTGTCGCTTCAATCAGGGTGGCGTAGTCGCGGGAGGCCATGCCAGCACTGCAAATCTGGTTTTTTACGGGCACGTTGGGCATGGGGTGGAAAAACCGATGATCGACATGCCAGTGAATAAAGTGGAGCTGGCTTTTGCTAATGCCATAGCGCTGATGGAGGAGTTCTACTTGAGCGGGCGACATGCACAGAAAGATATGCCCCGCTTTGTGCAGCTGGAGTTTGCCTAGCGCCACTGATGGCCGCTTAGCGATCATGTTGTGGCAGATAATAATGAGTGGCACCCGCACCCGGCTGGCGGCCATCAGCATGGTTAAAGGAATGCCCACATCTTCGCCCGTGGCAAGAATGACATCGTAGTGTTTGGCGCGTTGCAACACCGAAGCAGCAATGGCCCACTTTGGCCCCAACCAGCGCCGTGCTACCCACACTAGCGGGTGCCGCTCAGCGAAATTCTCGCTATCAATCACGTCGGCCTGGAGCGATGTACGAAGTGGTTGAATGTCAGGGATAGGATTATGATTGGTGTCAGGAAGCCTGGTAACATTGACGCCACTGACAATCAAGCTTCGTGCGATGTGTGTTTGCTGTTGTATGTGTGTCTGAGAAAGAACCAGATTCATAAGGTTTCTCAGGACAGTACCAGGACTATCCTATATCAACTATGAGCGGAGACGCACAACACCTACGGTAACTAATAGTCAGTTTCCATCAGATCGCAAACCAGAGCATAAAGAAATGACTCTGCCAGACTGAAATAGTCACACGACGGGGTGTGTCCGGCTATGTGTATGAATGAAGTATTCTTCATACACGGCCCAGTGTGAACTTTCGACGTGGATGGGACGGGATGGTTCGTTCTTCCAGGCAGCTGGCGTGAATGGCGTGTGTACTAACTTATGGTATTGGGAGCAGCAGTACCAATTTTGTAAGTACTGCTGCTCTGGCCTGGGAGGTAAGGTTGCGGGAGTTAGGCGCCAGATACGACTTTTTCGTCTATCAACCGATTAGACACACGTCCGCCAGCCAGTTCCGGGTTTGTGGAAGGAATGGTGATGGGGCGGTAGGGTATCAGCGCTAATACCGGTGCGTTAATGCCATAGTGAGCATCAATTGGAAAGACCAGACGGCGTTCGACAAAGATGTTAAACAGCATCCAGAGCAAGCTGAGCAGAACACCACCGGCCAAAAACCCACCGACGGTGAAGGCAACACGGCGGAGCAAGGATGGCGGCTGGTTGGGCAGCACTGGTTCGTCAATGACGCGGTAGTTCTGCAAGGCATCACTGGTGGCTTTTGAAAGCGAGAGACGTGCGTTTTCTTCCTTCTCGCGGGTTTCGTTCACCCGTTTCGTGGCTTCGTCCACCGCCGCTTCCAGGCGATTGATTTCAACCTTCTGCTCTGAGGGCCGGTCACCACGAACCGGGTCGGGATTAGCTATCAAATAATCGCGCAGTTCCTGGCGCTTTTCTTCCAATTCCGCATTGTAACGTTTCATCAAGTCGGCAAAGAAGGCTTGAGCTACTTCACTGTCTTTGCGATCAGAGGTGGCACGCCAGTCTACATAGGCCCGCATGGTCTGGCCAGCCAGTTGCTGGGCCAGTTCCGGGTTATCATCAGACCCAATAAAGAAGACAGTGTTATTGCCTTCGGCTTGCACGCGAACGGCACGGCGGAAATCAATCAAGACCTGGTCAATCTCGCGTGGCCCCTGCTGGAGGCGATCGGCCCATTTCGTGTTAGCAATAATGCTCCGTGCAAAGGTGTCAGTGCGCAACAGCGCATTTACTTCTGTTGTCGTCATCTGCGAAGGGCTGGACCATTGGTAGGAGCCACCATCGCGCACGGCAGAAAGGGTTCCAAGCAAGGTTTCGCGCTGCACATACACGGCACCACGAGCTTCAAACTGCGGCGGTGCAACCAGAAGAAACACCCCCGATGCTGCTACCATGAGTACAAGCGGCAGAAGATAGCGCCAACGATGATGAAAGAAGCTCTCAAGTAAGCGCAGTGCAATAAGACGCAACATGATATATCCTAACTCCAGGCTTGGGGCTGAAAACAGTACCTACTATCAGCCTTACTACATCAGCCTCGTTACTATAATACATCCATATGTACGCTATCTTTACAATTTATCCAACATTTATAAATAAATTGTCATATATAAAAGGGAAAAGCAGGAATCACCACGTTATTACTCAAACGCTGCATACATAAAAATAAATCCATTTCTTTCGTAACTTCTTATCTGTGTGAAACTGTTTATCATTGTATGAAGCTTAACCAATGTTTTACTCGCAATTCTCTATAGTTTCTGGTATGATCGCGCCTGAAGCTTATCTATCTGTAGATGCCACGTCGCTGCAGGTAAAGGCAGGCACATGCAATGATGGATGGATCTTTTAATTCATTGAACCTGGTGGAAGCCCTGGGACGGCTTGATGCCATGCCAGTGGGCGAGTTCGAACCGCTGCCCCCGGTGGCCCCCCTGCCAATCCCAGCCCGTATGCCGTTTGCTCGAAACCCGCATTTTGTTGGCCGCGAGGCTGAAATGCGCACGCTGGCCCGCTTACTTAAGCAGGGCCTCACACCCGTGATTGGTCAGGTTGCGGCAGCGGCCCGCCTCGGTGGCATTGGCAAAACCAGCCTGGCAGTGGAATTTGTCCATCGCTATGGCCAGTTCTTCACTGGCGGCGTCTTCTGGCTCAATGCCAGCGACCCCCAGAACCTGCCGGGAGAGGTGGCAGCCTGTGGGGTTGGCGGGCTGGTGCAGCAGCTGAACTATAGTGATTTGCCGCTAGCCGAGCAGGTGCGCCTGGTGCAGCAGGCCTGGCACTCGCCTGCACCTCGGCTGCTGGTGTTTGATAACTGTGAGGACGATGCGACCCTGGCCCGCTGGCGACCAACCAGCGGCGGCTGCCTGGTGCTTGTTACCAGCCGCAAATTGCGCTGGGATGCTGCGCTGCATGTGTCGGCCTTGCCATTGGGTGTGTTCCCTCGCGAGGCCAGCACGCAGCTGCTGCGAAACTTTCGCCCCGACCTGGCCGATGAAGAGGTTGCCCCCATTGCAGCTGAGCTGGATGACCTGCCGGTGGCCCTGAACCTGGCCGGGCGCTACCTCAAACATGTGCCTGGGGCAACCCCAGCCGCCTACCTGCAAGCCCTGCGCAACCGCTCCTTGCTTGATCATCCCGTGTTGCAGGCCGGTGGAGCGGCCCTGGCCCTGAGCTACCACGAGCTGCACGCCGGGCGGGCCTTTGCACTGAGCTTTGGCCACTTGAACCCGGCTGACACCAACGATACCATCGCCCGTGGGGTGTTGCAGCGGGCCTCGTTTCTTGCCCCAGGCGAACCAACACCCCGTGAACTGCTGCTATTAGCCCCCGTTGACCCGCGCAGCGGTTCTGCGCCGCCCCGCGTGGAGGCAAAAATCGAGACAAAGCCGGAGCCAGCCCGCGAGAACTGGGGCTTTGTGCGCGGTGTGCTTAAGAGTCGCCCTGGTGAAGAGATAAAAAGCTCACGTCCCGACGATCCTATGCAGCGGCTGTTGAATCTTGGCTTTCTCGATCTGGCGAGCGATGGCAAGCTGAGCATTCACCAGCTGGTGGCGGTCTTTGTGCAGCGCACGATGCGCGACTCGCAGGGGCAGGCCGTGATTGAGCAAGCGCTACTTGATGTGGTTGCACCAATGTTGGAGAAGGGCCTGCTCGCCGGGGTGCGCCCGCTCCACAACCATGTGCGCCATGTGACGGAGGCCGCCTGCACCCGCAACGACGAGCGGGCAGGCGATTTGTGCAGCATCTTCGGCACATATCTACGGCTCGTAGGCGACCAGACCGGAGCGCTGCCCTTCTACCAGCGGGCATTACAAACCCGTGAACAGGTGCTTGGCCCCTACCACGCCAATACAGCGCTAAGTTTCGCCCAATTGGGTGATGTGTTCTATGCCAGGGGTGAATATGATAAAGCTCGCCCGCTTTATGAACGTGCGCTGCAAATTCGCGAGGTCATCCACGGTTCAGCCCACCCCGACACGCTGGTGAGTCTCAATAGCCTGGCCGGGCTGATGTATGACGCAGCCAACTACAGCTCGGCCCAGCTGCTCTACACCCGCTCGCTGCAATTGCACGAACAGGTGTATGGCCCAACCCATGTGGCCACGGCGGGTGTGCTCAACAGCCTGGGTGAATTGTTGTGTGAAATAGGCGATTACACTGCTGCCCGCCCCTATTGTGAACGGGCGTTGCGCATGCGCCAGCAGACCCTGGGGGTTGACCATGCGGAAACGGCCCTGAGTCTCAACAATCTGGCGGTGATTGATGCCTACCAGGGCGATTTGCAAAGCGCCATTTCATTGATGCAGCGGGCGCTGGCCATTCGTGAACAGGTGCTTGGCCCCACCCACACCGACACCGAAGAGTCGCGCCAGAGCTTGCAGGCGATGCTGGACGAGGCGGGGCGTGAAGCGTGAAACGTGAAGCGTAATGTAGTGTGGACTTTAGTCCGCGTGACATAGTGCGTAAGGTGAAGCGTGAAACGTGAAGCGTGAAGCGTAATGTAGTGTGGACTTTAGTCCGCGTGACCTAATGCGGGGCGTGAAGCGTGAAACGTGAAACGTGAAGCGTAATGTAGTGTGGACTTTAATCCGCGTAACATAGCGCGTGAGGTGGAACGTGAAGCGTAATGTAGTGTGGACTTTAGTCCGCGTAACATAGCGCGTAAGGTGAAGCGTGAAACGTAACGTAGTGTGGACTTTAGTCCGCGTGACCTAATGCGTGACCTAATGCGTGACGTGAAGCGTGAAACGTGAAACGTGATTTTTGCCACGCTTCACGTTTCACGTTTCATTTGTATAGCCGCTGTGCCGTGTGCGCGAGCATCAAGCCCGAATCTCTTGCCGTTGGAAGATGACGTAGCTCAGGGCGAAGAGCAGGATTGTGATGGCGATCAGGGCCGTGAGCTGGGGCCAGATCAGGATGAGACTCTGGTCGAGCGGGAGCGGCGCACCGAGCAAAGCTCCTTGCAGCTGGGTTGGCAGCACCAGGCCAAAGGAGCGGGTGGACGGGTTCAGCAGGCCGATGGTCGCTTCCACATACAGGGTGTTGGGCGAAAGGCGGGCCAGGGCCTGGCTGGTTTCCACCTGCGCAATAATCTCCTGGGGCGTGCCCAGCTGCACCGGCGCAAGGGTGCGGGCGGCCAGGTTGGCGAGCATGCCCCAGAAGATGATAAAGAAGAGCCACACCGCCAGAGCTGTCAGCGCAGCGGTGGCTGTCTGGCGAAATACCGTTGAGCAGAGCAGGGCTACCCCCAGCCAGATGCCGCCGTAGAAGATGGTCGCCAGTAGGAAGAAGAGCAGCCGCCCCACCTCCTCGCCGCCCGGCGGCACGCCTAGCCGCAAAATCCCCATGCCGATAATCAACAGCCAGATCGCCGTCAGCACCAGGCTCAGGGTGAACAGCCCGGCCAGAAACTTGCCCAGCAGCAGCGCATCGCGGTAGATGGGCTGGGCCAGCACCCGCGACATGGTGCGGCGGTTAAACTCGCCGTTGATGGCATCGAAGGCCAGGCCGATGGCTAGCAGCGGCACCAGAAAGCTCAGAAAGCCGATAAAAGCAGGCAGCGGCTCCTGGCCAGTGGTGAAAAGGCGCAAAAAGAGAAAGCGATCTTGCCCCACCGTGTCGCGCAGATTCTCGGTGGCGGCAAACACGGTGCCCACCGCCGTCAGCACAATCAGCAGTTCGAGAATGCGCATGCGGGTGCTGGTGAGGTGGTCGGCCATGTCTTTGGCCACCACCGCCCATAGCCCCGTCCAGGGCGAGCCTTCGCGCACCCGGGCTGGGCGCAGGGTCTCAGTTGCGAGCGCCATGCTGCACCTCCTGGAAATAGCGGGTGTAAATGTCGTCGAGGCTCGGTTCGGCCATGTCCAGCGCGGCCAGCCGCCCGCCCGCCTGAATAACTGCCTGGGCCGCCTCGGCTCGCAGGTCGTGGGCGGCTTCCACCACATACTGGCTGGCGGCGGGGCGCTGCACGGCTAGCACACCAGGCAACCCTTGCAGGGCGTGTTCCACATCGCCGTTGCGACTTTCGGCCTGCACATGGATGCGGTAAGCCCCGCCCAGCACGTTGCGGGCTAGCTCTGGCACGCTGCCTTCCAGCACCATCACCCCCTTGTGAAACAGGCCCACCCGGTCGCACACGGCCTGCACCTGGTGCAGCATGTGCGATGAAAGCAGCACGGTGATGTTGTCGTTTTTCAGCTCGCGAATGAGATTGAGAAAATCGCGGGCGGCTTCCGGGTCGAGTCCTAGAGTTGGCTCGTCCATAATGATGATGCGGGGCTGCTTGAGCAGCAGTTCGGCCAGCCCCAGCCGCTGGCGCATGCCACGGGAAAAGGTGCGCACGCGCTTTTCGGCCACTTCGGCCAGGCCCATGCGCTCCAGGGCCGCTTCGATGCGGCGTTTCGCCTCCGGGCGACTGATGCCGTTGAGCCGGGCGATGTAGCCCAGGTTCTCACGGGCGGTCAGTTCATCATAAAAGCCAATCTGGTCGGGCAGGTAGCCCACGCGGGCCTTCACCGCCAGCGGGTTGCGGGTAGGGTCAAGCCCCAGCACCCGCACAAAGCCGCTGGTTGGTTCGGTCAGCCCCAGCAGCATGAGAATGGAGGTGGTTTTGCCCGCGCCGTTTGGCCCCAGCAACCCGAAGACCTGACCTGAACCAAGCACAAGATTAAGGTTATTCACCGCTACGAAGTCGCCGTAGCGCTTGGTCAAATTCTGGGTTTCAAGTACAACTTCTACCATCACATTACTCCTTATGCTCACCACAAAGGCACAGAGAGTGACGAGTGACGAGTGACGAGTGACGAGTGACGAGTGACGAGTGACGCATTCCGATTCTCGGTTCTCGGTTCTCGGTTCTCGGTTCTCGGTTCTCAGTTCTTCTCTGTGCCCTTTGTGGCTAATTCCCTAACGGCGGCCAAAGCGCATGACGGCCATGCCCACCACGCCGATGGCGACGGCGATGAGCACCACGCCGACGATACCCCACCATGTGGAGGTGACGGCGGTGACGCGGAAGTCCATGGTGCGGGTGGTGCCTTCAGCCGGGCGGGCGCTAAAGTTCAGCACATAGTCGCCAGCTACGGCCTGGTCTGCCGGGCGCACGTTGGCGTTCACCTCTAGCTGCTGGCCCGGGCCAAGCTCAGTGATGGTTGGCGGGTCGAAGGTGGTTGTCCAGCCGGTGGGTGCCGAGGCGTTCAGGCTGATGTCGCGCACCGGTGCAGTGCCATCGTTGCGCACCGTTAGCTTGAAGTTGTTGTCGCTACCCAGGGTGGCCTGGCCAGAAAGCCGTGCGTCAGGGGTGGTGAAGACCAGATTGGCTCGGCCCACCAGTTCTGCCGTCAGCGGGATGTTGGCTTCAGCGGCGTCGCTGCGGGCAGTGATGGAGAAGGGATAGCTGCCCGCCTGCACATCGTCGCGGGGTTCGGCCACAACCGTCACCCGCTCGGTGGCCCCGCCGCTAATCGGCAGGTTGGTCACGTCTTGCCCGCCGCTCTGGAAGGTGACGGTGAAGCCGCCGGGAGCCTGGGCGTTCAGGTCAACCGTCATGTCGGTGTCGCCCTCGTTGCGCAGCGAAACATCAAAGCGCAGGGCATTGCCTGGCTCGCCCCGCAGGGTGGGCCGCTCGCTTTCAATGGCGAGCTTTGGCGGCAGGCGATCCTGCACCGTCATTTGCAGCGGCAGGCTGGCCCGGCTGCCGTTGCCATCGTCGGCCAGCACGGTAAAGTTGTAGGTGCCCGACTGAACATCGGCAGGCGGCTCAATCCGCAGGTCAACCTCGGCGGCTTCGTTGGGCAGCACAAACACGGAGTTCACCATGCGCCCGTTGCCACGGAAGGAGACATTCCAGTTGGCGGGCACGTCTTGCATCTGAAGATTGACAATCTTGCTGCTGCCATTGCCGCGCAGGTTCAAATCCAGGGTCAGTTCTTCGCCAATGCCAATCACTTTTGCGGGGAAAGGGGTGGAAATTTCGAGGGCCGGGCTGCCGGTAGCTTGCTGGGTGCCCTGGGCGTGGGCCGCCGCCGGTAGCAGCAGCGTGGGCAGAACCAGGGCTGTCACCATGGTGAGTAACACAAAACGGCGCATACAACCTCCTTTTCTTTTTACAAAACCAAAAGGCGAGATCACCACAACACGAGTGTTGCGGTGGTCTCGCCCACGGGACTCAAACAGTCGCGCATGAACAGCCGGGTGCTGGGCACCGTCCTGACGACTGTTCATCCCTGCCAGTGCAGGTGGCTACTCCCCAACCAGATACATAAGCTTTCCTTACGGACTATAGCAGAGACAACGCTGGTGTGTAAACGGTTAAATTTCCTAATTTTGTGAGGAAATTTTTCCAGGGATTAGCGGGAAAAGTTTCTTGCGGGGCAGACCGGGGACGGGAGCCACGCCCGAAAAGTATGACGTATGAATGATGAAGTATGAGAAACGGGATATGCACCACGTTTTACGTTTCACGCCGCACGCAGTACGCAGTACACAGCACGTTTCATACACTACGCAGCACGTTTCACAATTTACGTTTCACGCAGCGCGTTTCACGCAGAAGGCCGTTTGCAGGCCTCGGTCTCCGGTCTTTGGTCTTCGGTCTGCGTAGCACGCGCACGCTTCACCCATCACGAGTATGCTATCATAAGCCATTCACGCCGCCGGAAGGAAGATGGTGTTAGTTACAGGAGTTACGCGGTGAGCAGGCTTTGGAACACGAAACCCACAAAAACGCGCGAAAATCATGAAATATGACTGTCTTTCGTGCGTTTCGCTGGCCTTCGCGCCCTTCGCGATCCAAACGCTTGTTCACAACCGCGTAACTCGTGTTAGCCAGAAGGGACATGCTATGTCATTGCAAGAACAAATGGCCGCGTTGCAGAAGGAGCTGGAGCAGCGCAACAAAGAGATTTCGATGCTGGTGGAGCAAATGGGCAGTTCGCCCGATGCCGCTGCGGCCACTACCGAAGTGCTGAAGGATGCCCAGGCCCGTGCCCGCGAGCTAGAAAAGCAGATTGGCGCTCTGGCCAATCAGGCGAAAGTCGGTGCTGGGGCTGCTGCCGCTGGTGCCCTTGGCGCTGTCGCTGCTGCTGGTGCCACTGCTGCTGCCGCTGCTGGCGCTGCCGCTGCCGCTGCCGCCCCCGCTGTTACTGCCGGGCCACCGGCCCTGGGGGTGGGCGTGACGGCATGGGTGCGCAAAGCAGGCGGCATGCCGCTACGCCGCCGCAGTGCCCCCGGCCTCGGCTCGGAAGTGCTGGATGCGCTGCCCCCTGGTACCGCCCTGACCCTGCTGGAAGGCCCTTCGCCCGCCGATAATTACACCTGGTGGCGCGTGCGCGTGAGCGCCGACGGGCGCGAGGGCTGGGTAGCTGGCGAAGAGTTGGTGACGCAGGCGGAGTAACAAGTTCCCGCTGAGAGTGTGTCTGAAAAGGCTACTTTTTTTGCTCTCGCAACGCCGCAAAGGCGCAAAGGGCTGGCTCAAACACGTTCATCTGTACACCTTTGTGTGCTTTGCGCCTTTGCGAGCGGCTTTTCAGACAGCTTTTGAGGGCGCGGAGGACGCGGGAGGCTTCCTGGCGTCCTTCGCGCTGCATGCACCACCGTGGTAGGATGGACGGGAAAGGAGATCGCAATGAAATGGCCAACACTTACGCAGGTGTTGGCCCAGGCGGAGCGGTTGCCTGTGCCTGATCAAATTCAGTTGATCGAGCACTTGTCACAACGATTGGTAGAGGTTGAACTTACCCCCACGTTCACCAGGATTTGTTTTTAAACTCGCTGTGTTTTTCCCGCTAAACTTCTTGAAAATTTCAGAGAATATGCTACAATCAGCCTGAAACAAATGAAAAAGGATTGTTAGCATGGCGGCAAATCTGCGAGAAGTTGCGAGCGCGGCGGGAGTCTCACTCAGTACAGCCTCGCGGGTGTTTACCAACGCGGCAACAGTGTCACCAGAGGTGCGCGAGCGCGTGTTGAGTGCCAGCGAAGAGCTGGGCTATCGTCCCCGCGTTCGTGCCACGCGCCAGGATACGCCACCGCTGCGCAACCTGATCTTTTTAGTACGGGTGCATAACCGGGTGGGCCTGGCGGCAATGCTCGGCGATTTTTATGGCTATATTCTCCACGGCGTTGAAAGTGAGTGTCGGCGGCAACGCATCAGCATGCGCTTTGCCCTTGACGACGGTAGCCCCCTGGATGAACAGCTCGAACGGCTGGAACCGCCCGCTGACAGCGGTATTCTGCTGGTTGGCCCCTTCACCAGCAATGATGTTGCTGCCGTGCAACGCCACGACTATCCGTTGGTGTTGATCAACAATGTGGTGGATCAACCGGTAGATGCGGTGCTGCCCGACTACTTTCTTGGGGCGCAGCTAGCGGTGCGCCACATGATTGACGCAGGCCACCGACGGATTGCCTACCTCCATGGGCGTGACCGCTACACCACCCGGCTCCGCTTGCAGGGCTATGAAGCGGCCCTGCACACGGCGGGTATCACCCCCGACCCGCACTGGGTTGTTAGCTCTTCCATGTCGCCCCAGGCTGCCCGTGAAGCGGTGACAGAGCTGCTGCAACGGGATACTGGTTGTACCGCCCTGTTTTGTGTCAACGATGTGAGTGCCTATGGGGCGCTGCTGGCCCTGGGCGATGCCGGGATGATCCCTGGTGTGGACTTCTCGCTGGTGGGGTTTGACGATATTGAACTCTCGAATTTGACCACGGTACGCCTTTCCACCATCTACGTGCCCAAGCTCGAAATGGGTGCCCTGGCCGTGCGCCGCCTGCAGGAACGGGCGAATGACCCTGATGGCCCGGTGCAACGGGTGCTGCTGGGGGTGAGCCTGATGGAACGGGAAACGGTTGGCCCGCCTCCCACCACTACCCCGAACGCTAGCTATCGCCCTGGCCGGGCGAATGAATTGCTCGTGTCCTGACTCCACTCTACTGCCCTTTTTTTTTGCAAGGCCGGGAGACATATCTCCCGGCCTTGCTGTTTTTGCATTTTTATCACGCTCTTTCTGAAAACAGTTTGACACTTTTTCAGAAACAATGTAATATACGGAGGAGAGCTTTCTGAAACAATTTGTGGCACTGTTTTGCTTGTAGGGACAATGTTATGCCCCCCACCGACTCGGCATTGATCGCCGACATCCTGCGTAACACCTCTGGTGTATTCCCCTTCCCCACACTGGCGGAGCGGGAACGTTGGCAGCCGCTGGCTGCTACAGCGGTAGGGCGCGACATTTTGAATCGTGCTGAGACGGCCCTGGTGCAGCCTACACCCCCCATTCCTGCCACAGCCTTTCTTGCCTTTCAGCGCGACGGTGCCCGTGAGCCATACGAAACCCCCCACGAGCAGCGCCGCACCCGCCTGATACTATTTGCGCTGGCTGAATGCCTGCAAGGGCAGGGGCGCTTTCTCGACGCCGCGCTTGATGAGATCTGGGCTATCTGCGAAGAGAGTAGCTGGGTGATTCCGTCCCATGCCGCCGATTATGCCCTTGGCCTGCCAGACCCAAACCAGCCCCTGGTGGATCTCTACTCGGCCATTACTGCGGTAACCCTGGCTGAGGCCGACTATCTTCTGAATGACGCGCTGCACCTGGCCGCCCGCGCTCGCATCCGCCACGAGGTGAGTCGGCGCAGCACCCATGCGTTTCTGGCCCGCAACGACTATCCCTGGCTTGGCTATGGCCCTAAAAAGATCAACAACTGGATGCCGGTGTGCGCCGGTGGCAGCGCCATCGCCGCGCTCTACCTCGAACCAGATGTTGAGCGCCTGGCTGCCGTGCTGGCCAAAGCCCTGGAAGGGATTGGCCGCTACCTGGCCACCTTTGGCGATGACGGCGGCACGCCCGAAGGGGTGGGCTACTGGGAAAAGGGTATGTTCTTTGTGGCTGCCCTGGGTGAGTTGCTGGCCGCCCGCACCAACGGCCAGATTGACCTGCTGGCCCACCCCCGCTTGCGCCAGATTGCCCGCTTCCCGGCCCGCATGGAGCTGAGTCCGGGCTGGTTTGTGCCCTTTTCCGACACCGGCCTGGATCGACGGCCTCAGTTTGCTCTGCTGCATTTTCTTGCCCGCCGCTACAACCTGCCCGAACTGGCCCAGCTCGACCAGACCAGCCCGGCAGAGCGGGTGTTAACCAACCGTGGCGCTGCGGAAAAGCTGCGCGATCTGTTCTGGTATGGCGATGAGGCAGCTGCACCACATGAATCAGCCCAACCAACAGCCGACTTTTTCCCCAACATCCAGTGGTTTATCGCCCGGGCTAACGCTGCCGACCCCAATGGCCTGGTGCTGGCGGCCAAGGGTGGCCACAATGCCGAGCCACACAACCAGAACGATGTTGGTTCGTTTGTGGTGCATTGGCAGGGCGAAACCCTGCTCGCCGACCTGGGGGCTATGCGCTACACCCGCGACACCTTCCGCCCTGCTACGCGCTACACCCTGCTGGCCAACCGCTCATTGGGCCACAACGTGCCGCTGGTGAATGGGCAGGAACAGATAGCTGGCCCTGGCGGCAGCGCCTGGGCACGCTGGGAAGTGCAGCCCACCAGCGACACCTTCGCCCTCGATCTGGCCCCGGCCTACCCACCGGCAGCCGATCTGCTGTCGCTGGAGCGACGACTAACCATGCAGCGGGTGGAGTCGCAGGCTGTGGTAGCGCTGTGTGACAAGGCCGTGTTTCGCTCGGGCGCTGGCTCGTTTGCCAGCGTGCTGATCAGCTTGATGCCAGTACACCTGGTTGAACCAGGCTGCCTGCTCGTTGTTGGGGCGCATGGGCGGCTGCAGGTGCAGTTCGACCCAGACCAGCTTGAGGTTGGGGTTGAGCGTATCCCTGCGGTAGACCTGCGGGGCGGCCCGCGAGACGTGAACCGGGTGACGTTGCGCTGTCGGGTAGCCGCACTGACGGCGACCATTGCACTACAGATTCTTCCACTGACCGGGGCGGATGGGCGTTTCCGGTCGCCGCAATAATTCGTGCCAGAGTTGGTTCCACACAAGGAGGTTGGTTGACCATGAGTAAGTCTTCGCAGTTGTCTCGCCGTCAGTTTCTGCGTCTCTCGGCTACCGCTGGTGCAGCTGGCCTGTTTGCCGCCTGTGCTGCGCCGCCCGCGCCCGCCCCCACCACCGCCCCCACGGCGGCGGCAGTAGCCCCCACCGCAGCGGCAATTGCGCCCACGGCCGCAGCAGTAGCGCCCACCGCTGCTGCTGCGGCCCCCGCTGCCTACAAAGAGGCCCCCATGCTGGCCAAACTGGTGCAGGCTGGCAGCTTGCCAGCAGTAGCCGAGCGCCTGCCCAAGAATCCTCTGGTGGTGCAGGTGCTCGACCAGATTGGCGTCTACGGCGGCGAGTGGACGATGGGCATGGAAGAGGACGACAGCGTTACCCTATTGAAATCTATTCTCTACGATGGGTTGGTGCGCTGGAACCTGGAATGGACAGCTGTGGAGCCAAATCTGGCGGAGAGTTGGGAGGTGGAGGACGGTGGCGCGAAGTATACCTTCAAGCTCCGCGAAGGTGTGAAATGGTCGGACGGGACGCCCTTTACCAGCGCCGACATCCTCTTCTGGGCCGAGACAATTCGTGGCAACGAGGAGCTGAATGGCAATTTCCCCGGTTGGATGGAGATCAGCGTTGATGGCGAAGATGTGGGGCCAACCGTGACCGCCCCCGATGCGACCACGATTGTGTTTGAGTGGCCCGCGCCCAATGGTCTCTTCTTGCAGCGCCTGGCCATTCCCGGCGGGCTGGAATTAACCCACTACCAGGCCGAATACGCCAAGAAGTTCCTGCCCGAGTTCAACCCCGACCTGGAGAAGGACGTGGCCGCTGCGGGCCTGTCGGGCTGGGTTGACCTGTGGGAAAACAAGGTTGCCTTTACCCTCAGCGGCATCAACAGCCGCAACCAGAACCCCGAACTGCCCACGCTGACGGCCTGGGTACTGAAGAACCGGCTGGGCGACGGCCAGGTGTTAAATGCCGAGCGCAACCCCTACTACTGGAAGGTGGATGCCGACGGCCAGCAGCTGCCCTACATTGACACCGTGCGCTACAGCATCGTCAGCGACCGGGAAGTGCTGCTGCTCAGCGCCCTGAACGGCGAGATTGGCTTGCAGGATCGGCGTATCAGCGACTTGCGCAACAAGCCAGTGTTGGCCGATGGCCGCGACAAGGGCGGCTTCCGCTTCTTCGACACCAACTCGGCCAGCATGAACACCAATGTGATCTCGCTGAACCTGACCCATAAAGACCCGGTGAAGCGCGAGATTTTTAACAACAAGCTCTTCCGTCAGGCTCTTTCCGTCGCTATTAACCGCCAGGAAATTATTGACCTGGTGTTTGTGAGCCAGGGCCAGCCCTGGCAGGCCGCCCCCCAGCCCGGCTCCGTCTTTGCCGACGAGGAGATGGGCACCCAGTTCACCACCTATGACATGGCTCAGGCCGAAGCATGGCTCGATGAAGCTGGCTATGCCAAAGGTGCCGATGGCAAACGCACCGGCCCCGATGGCAAACCGATTGAATTTGTGCTGCTCGCCGACCGCAAGCGCGACGGAATGGATCAGGCGATTGCTAGCTGGTCCAGCCTGGGCATTACCGCCGTCTTCTCGGAAGTGGAGCGCACGCTCTTCCGCCAGCGCACCCGCGCCAACGAACACGATGCCACGGTCTGGTCGGGCAATGGCGGCAACGGCTTCGACATCATTCTCGAACCAGCCTTCTACATGCCCTTTAACCAGGAAAGCCATTTTGGCATGGCCTGGTGGCTCTGGGTAGATGATCCCGAGGGCGAAGGGGCCGAGGAGCCGCCCGCCCCGGTGCAGGAACAGATTAAGCTCTACAAGCAGCTCGGTGGCACCGCCGACGAGGCCGAGCAGGCCCGCCTGATGAAGGAGATTCTGCGCATCGCCAAAGAGCAGTTCTTTGTCATGGGCATTTCGCTGCCCGCCCCCAGCTTTGGCATTGTGAAGAACAGCTACGGCAACGTGCCCGACACCATGTTCGACGCCTACAACTGGCCCCAACCAGCCGCTGCCAAGCCCGAACAGTTCTTCATCCGCGAGGCGTAGGCAATTGCACCTCTGGCTGCTCCCGTGTGGGGGGCAGCCAGGGGCCAAGGCGGGAGGCTCCAATGACCAGCTACATTCTCCGGCGGCTGCTCTATTTTATCCCCACCCTGCTGGCAATTTCGCTAGTAACGTTTTTTATCATCCAGCTGCCACCGGGCGACTTTCTCACCTCGTTTGAAGCTCGCGCCCTTGCCAGCGGCGACCAGGCCGACCTGGAACGGGTTGAACAGCTACGCGAGCGTTACGGCCTTGACCAGCCCTGGTATGTGCAGTATTGGAAGTGGTTTACCGGCATTCTCGTGGGCGACTTCGGCTACTCCTTCCAGTGGAAGCAGCCCGTGGCCGACCTGCTTGGCCAGCGCATGCTGCTCACCTTTCTGCTAGCCCTGGCCACCACGGTGTTTGTCTGGGCAGTGGCCATTCCCATGGGCATCTATGCCGCCATGCGCAAAAATACGGTCGGCGACTACGCCGTGTCGTTTACAGGCTTTATCGGCCTGGCCACACCCGACTTTCTGCTGGCCCTGGTGCTGATGTGGGTGGCCTTTTTCTACTTCGACATGAGCGTTGGTGGTCTCTTTTCGCCCGAATTTGAGGGCGCACCCTGGAGCATGGCCAAAGTGTGGGACTTGCTGGGGCACCTCTGGATTCCAGTGGTGGTGATTGGCACCAATGGCACCGCCGGGCTGATCCGCATCTTGCGGGCCAACCTGCTGGATGAGCTACACAAGCCCTATGTGGAAACGGCCCGCGCCAAGGGGTTGACCGAATGGCACCTGACCGCGAAACACCCCGTTCGTGTTGCGCTCAACCCCTTCATCAGCGGCATTGGCGACACGCTCCCCGGCCTGATTTCCGGGGCCACCATCACCAGCATTGTGCTGAGCCTGCCCACCGCTGGCCCACTGTTGCTGCAATCGCTGCTTTCGCAAGACATGTACCTGGCCGGGAGCTACATCTTTTTGTTGAGCATTCTTTCGGTGCTGGGCGTGCTCATCTCCGACATTTTGTTAGCCTGGCTTGATCCACGGATACGTTACCAGTAGCGGGAGGGTTACTATGGATGTTGCGCGTAATCTGCCCAATGGCATGCAGCCAGCCCTCCCGGCGGATGTAGCCGAGGAACTAGCGGCCCTGGAACGGGAAGACGCCAGCGGGCGGGCGGTTGCTACGGCATCGCAATGGAAGCTGATGTGGTGGCGCTTCCGCAAGCACACCCTGGCGAAGGTCTCGCTTGCGGTGCTCGGCTTTCTGTTTCTGGTGGCGATCTTCGCCGATGCCATTGCGCCCTATGACCCGACAGTGACCCAGTCCAACCGCACCTATGCGCCGCCCCAGCCAATCTACATCATCGAGAATGGGCGGCTGACCTGGCCCTTTGCCCTGGGGCTGAAGAGTACGATTGATGCCGAGTCGCTACGCCGGATGTATGTGCTGGATCACGAGCAGCGGATTGACATGGGCCTGTTTGTGCAGGGCGAACCCTACCGCTTGCTGGGCCTGTTTGAAACCAACACGCGCCTGTTTGGGGCCAGCAATGGCGCACAACAGGTGAGTGTGCTTGGCTCCGACCGGCTCGGGCGCGACCTCTTCTCGCGCATGGTGCATGCCACACGCATTTCGCTTTCCATTGGCCTGGCAGCCGTGTTTGTGAGTCTGTTGCTCGGCGTCACGCTCGGCGGTATCTCCGGCTACGTTGGTGGCCGGGTAGATATGGTTATTCAGCGGGTGGTTGAGTTTATTGATGCCATTCCTAGCCTGCCGCTCTGGATGGGTCTCAGCGCGGCTATTCCGTTGACCTGGCCGCCGCTGTGGGTCTATTTTGCCATCACGCTGGTGCTGTCGTTGCTGGGCTGGACGGGCATGGCCCGTGTGGTGCGTGGGCGCTTTCTCGCCATGCGCGAAGAAGATTTTGTGATGGCAGCACGGGTGAGCGGCTCCGGCGAGCGCCGCATCATCTTCCGCCACATGTTGCCCTCATTTGTGAGCCACATCATTGCCTCGCTGACGCTGACCATCCCCGGACGCATTCTGGGTGAAACCAGCCTGAGCTTCCTTGGCCTGGGCTTAAAGGAGCCGATTATCAGCTATGGCGTGCTGCTGCAAGATGCCCAGAATATTCGCGCCGTGGCCACGGCCCCCTGGTTGATTGTCCCGGCGCTGGTGGTGGTGGTGATTGTTATTGCCTACAACTTCCTTGGCGATGGCTTGCGCGACGCTGCAGATCCCTATGCGTAGTGTGGCAGAGGTGCCGGGATGAGGGGAAAAGGCGAATTATGAACGACCTGCTGCTTGAAGTTGAAAACCTGCAAACTCACTTTTTTCTCGACGACGGGCTGGTCAAAGCCGTTGACGGCGTACACCTGCACATACGGCGTGGCCGCACGCTGGCGGTGGTGGGCGAAAGCGGCTGCGGCAAAAGCATTATGGCCCGCTCGCTGCTGCAAATTGTCACACCGCCGGGCAAGATTGTGGGCGGTGCCATTCGCTACCACCGTGGCCCTGGCGATGTGGTGAACCTGCTGGACTACGACCGCAAAGGCCCGGAAATGCGGGCCTTCCGAGGCCGTGAAGCAGCCATGATTTTTCAAGAGCCAATGGCCTCGCTCAGTCCGGTGTATACCATCGGCAACCAGATCGTCGAAAGCTTCCGCCTGCACTTCAAGGTCAGCAAGGCCGAAGCCCGCACGGTGGCGATTGAGATGCTGCGGAAAGTGGGCATTCCTCGCCCGGAAGCGCGCTTTGATGCCTACCCGCACCAGCTTTCCGGCGGCATGCGCCAGCGGGCAATGATTGCCATGGCCCTGATCTGCCAGCCGAACCTGCTGATTGCCGACGAGCCGACCACCGCTCTGGATGTGACGACACAGGCCCAGATTCTGGAGCTGTTGCAGAAGCTGCAAGCCGAGCTGGAAATGGCGGTGGTGATGATTACCCACGACCTGGGGGTAGTGGCCGAAATGGCCGATGACGTGGCGGTGATGTACCTGGGGCAGGTGGTGGAACAGGGCAGCGTAGACGATATTTTCTACAACCCCCAGCACCCCTACACCCGTGGCCTGCTGGCCTCCATCCCCCGGCTGGAAGGCGCTACCCGCGCCCGGCTGGCGGCGATTCCCGGCACGGTGCCCCATCCCTACGCCCGCCCTGGCGGCTGCCCGTTTCACACCCGCTGCCGCGAGCGCATCATCAACCGGCTTGACATGTGCAAAACCGAAGCCCCGCCGCTGGTGCAGGTGGGTGCCGAACACCATGCCCGCTGCTGGCTCCACCACAACCAGGGTGTTGAACTGAGTTCTGAGGCTGTGCAACTGGCATCATTGCCGCTCACCACCACCGGAGGCCACTAATGCACAACGTAGTCTTGCACGAAGCGGACTCAGCACCCAACACGCAGCACGCAGCCCTCCTTCAGGTGGAAGACCTGAAAATGTATTTTCCCATTCGCAAGGGCCTGTTGCAACGCAAAGTTGGCGAGGTTAAGGCGGTGGACGGGGTGAGCTTTGCCCTGCGCCCCGGCGAAACCCTGAGCCTGGTGGGCGAAAGCGGCTGTGGCAAAACCACCACGGGCCGCAGCATTGTGCGGGCCTACAAACAGCCGCCCTCCGCCGGGCGCATTCTCTTCCGTGGCGACAACGGCCACGTGGCCGACCTGGCCCGCCTCAGCGACGCCGAAATGAAGCCCTACCGCAAAGCGGTGCAAATGGTCTTTCAAGACCCGTTTGCCTCGCTCAACCCGCGCATGACTGTGCGCGACATTGTGGGCGAGCCGTTGCGGGTGAACGGCATGGCCCAGGGCCGCGAGCTAGAAGCGCGGGTAGCCGAGCTGCTGCACCGTGTGAAGCTGCCGCCTGAGTTTATGAGTCGCTACCCCCACGCCTTTTCGGGCGGGCAGCGCCAGCGCATTGGCATTGCCCGCGCCCTGGCCACCAACCCCCGGCTGGTGGTGGCCGACGAGGCCGTGAGCGCCCTCGACGTGAGCGTGCAGGCCCAGATTCTCAACCTGATGCAAGACCTTCAGGCCGAGTTGGGCTTGACCTACCTGTTTGTGGCCCACAACCTGAGCGTCGTGCGCTACATCTCCGACCGCGTGGCGGTGATGTATGTGGGCCGCGTGGTGGAACTGGCCGAGACCAGCAAACTCTTCGCCATGCCGCGCCACCCCTACACCGAGGCCCTGCTTGCCAACGTGCCCCGGCCCGACCCACGGGCGCGCCGGAGCCGCATCGTCCTCCAGGGCGAAGTGCCCGACCCGGCCAACCCGCCGAGCGGCTGCCATTTTCACCCCCGCTGCCCCTACGCGAAGGAGCGCTGCCGGGTGGAAATCCCGGTTCTGCGTGAGCTAGCGTCGGGTCACCATGTGGCCTGCCATTTTGCCGAAGAACTCACCCTGCGTGGTGTAGACACCAGCGCCGTTGCAGGCGCATCACCCTAGCCAAGCGACAACCGAACCACCGAAACGATGAGGAGTATTACCTGATGATGACAACACATCTGGAGTGGGTGGCCAGCGCCCGTGCTGCCGCCGAAACTCGTGTCACCACCCTTGCCGCCCGGCTCGGCGGGGCCTACCTGCATGCCACCCGCGAGGGTCGCTACATCACCCACAGCGCCGACGAATGGACTTCGGGCTTCTGGCCTGGGCTGCTGCTGCTGGCCTACCGCTGCAGCGGCGACCACGAACTGCTTGCTGCCGCCACCGCTGCCGAGGTGGGCCTGGAACAGGCCGTGACCGATGACCGGCTGTTGCTGCTGCACCATGATGTTGGCTTTCAGTTCAGCCCAACGGCGGTGATGCGCTACAAGCTCACCAGCGACCTGGCAGCTCGGCGGCGGGGTTTTCTGGCCGCCAACCTGTTGATGGGACGCTTCAACCCGGTTGGGGCTTTTATTGAAGCCTGGAACACCGAAGATCGGCGCGGCCTGGTGATTATTGACACCATGATGAACCTGCCCCTGCTTTTCTGGGCGGCAGAAACCTTTAACCAGCCGCGCTTCCGCAACGTGGCCATTGCCCACGCCCGCACCGCCATGCGCACCCACGTGCGCCCCAGTGGCGAAACCCATCATGTGGTGCGCTTCGACCAGGAAACAGGCGCACCCCAGGAGGCCCGTGGCGGCCAGGGCTACGCCCCCGATTCCTGCTGGAGTCGCGGGCAGAGTTGGGCGCTGTATGGCTTTGCCCTGGCCTACCGCTACACCCACCTCAACGAATTTCTGTCTACGGCCTGCCGCGTGGCCGACAGCTTTATTGCCGCCCTGCCGCCCGAAGGCGTGCCGCCGTGGGACTTCGCCGCCCCTGATGCCGCCACAAGCCCCCGCGACAGCTCGGCGGGCGCGATTGCCGCCTCGGGCCTGCTTGAACTGGCGACGCTGCTTCCTTCTGGCGAAGGGTTGCCCTACGCCAACGCCGCCGCTGATCTGCTGCATGCACTCACCACCCGCTGTGGCATGCTGCACGACCCGGCCTACGATGCCCTGCTGGGCCACGCAACCGGCAACTTGCCCAAAGGTCAGAATATTGATGTGTCGCTGATCTATGGCGATTACTACTATCTGGAAGCCTTGCAGAAGCTCGAAGGCCTCCACGAAACGTGCTGGTGATGCCGTGAAAATTACCCATATTGAAACCCTGCTGCACAAAGATAAAGTGGCCGCCGTGCGCCTGCGCACCGACGACGGCCACGAGGGCCTGGGCCAAACCGCATGCCACGGGGCCGACCTCAGCGTGGCGGCGCTGCACAAGCTGATCGCCCCGCTGTTTCTGGGGGCCAACCCCTGGGACGTGGGAGCGCTGGTTGACCGGGCCATGCGCGACAACTACAAATACAATGGCACCATCAAATGCCGGGCGCTGTGCGGGGTGGAAACCGCCGTATGGGACTTGCTCGGCAAGCTGACGGGCCAACCAGTCTACCGGCTGCTGGGCGGGGCCGTGCGCGAACGGGTGCCTATGTACGCTTCCAGCCTGAGTCGTAAGATTACCCCGGAGCAGGAGGCCGAGCGCATGGCTGAAGCGGTGCGGACTCACGGCTTCCGCTGCGTGAAGATCAAAATCGGTGGGCGCATGAGCCGCGACGCCGATGCCTGGCCTGGCCGCACCGAACAGATCATCCCGCTGATGCGTGAGGCGCTCGGCCCCGACGTGGACATTAGCGCCGACGCCAACAGCAGCTACTCGCCATCGAAGGCTATTCAGGTGGGGCGCATGCTGGAACGGCACGGCTACTTTCATTTTGAAGAACCCTGCCCCTTTGACGAGCCGGAAAATACCAAACTGGTGGCCGACGCGCTCGACATTCCCGTGGCGGGCGGCGAACAGGATTGGGACGTGCGGGCGCTCAAGCGCATGATTGACAGCCGTACCGTAGACATTGTGCAGCTCGACATTGGTTACCTTGGCGGTATCAGCCGTGCCCGGCGCGTGGCCGAACTGGCCGACCTGTCGGGCGTGGTGTGTACGCCCCATTGCGCCAATCACTCCATGCTCCAGGTCTTTTCGCTGCACCTGGCGGTGGCCATGCCTGCATGCGCCCACTACCAGGAATATCGTATTGACAACGACGTGCCCTGGGCCGAATCGATCTACACGCCGATGCCGCAGGTGGTGGATGGTGCCCTGCCGCTGCCCAGCGCCCCCGGCTGGGGGGTGGAGCTTCAGCCAGCATTTGTGCGCACCGCCGAGTTGCGGAGTTCAACCTTATGAAAGTGCTTGCCCGTAGTGCCGACGAGCCAGCCACAACCACCCCGGAAGGGGCAGAACGGCGAGTGTTGAGTTACGGCGGCACGTTGATGGCGGTGGAGTTTCGTTTTCCTGCTGGTGTGCATGCGCCCATGCACAGCCACCCTCACGAGCAGATTGGCTATGTGGTGCAGGGCGAACTGGATTTGCTAATGGACGATGTGATGATCAAACTTGGCCCAGGCAGCAGCTACTATGTGCCGCCCAACGTGCGCCACGGGGTGATCACCCGCACGGCCTGCGTGCTGCTCGATTGCTTCACGCCGCTGCGAGAGGATTTCCTATGATTGGCCGCACATGGCCCGCCGAGGGCCGCACCCTGCACGATGAGTCCAGCGGGCGCACCATGCGCCAGCTCACCAGTGTTGGCCACAACGTGCATCTCTATTTTACCGACAACGCCTTCAACCAGGGCGGTGATAGCATTGTTTTTCTTTCTGACCGTGGCGCGAGCGAACGGCGACCTGCCCACCAGGCCCACTACAACCTGTTCCGCATGGAGCTGGGCAGCGGCGAGATCACCCAGCTGACCGATGAGGCCGAGCCAGTTTTTAAGGCTACCAAAACCCCCGATGGACGCCTGTTGGCTTATGTGGTGGGCAACCAGGTGAAGTTGCTCGACAGCCAGAGCGGCAGCGTTACCGTGGTGCATGAGGAGCGCGATGGCTTTACCCTGGGGCGGCCCTCCATCAGCGCCGATGGGCGGTTTGTGGGCTTCGACCGTAACGAGCCGGGGGCTGACCGGGGGCCGAACTACAGCGGCTTTAAGGAACGTTACTACGGCATCAAAGATGGGCGCATTATGCTCGCTCACAGTGATGGCACAGGCAGTTTTGAAATCTACCGGGACACATGTCAACTAGCCCATTTTCAGTTCAGCCCGGTAGACCCCACCATGGCCCTGTTTTGCCACGAAGGGCCGTGGCACCTGGTGACCCAGCGCATCTGGCTGCTCGACACGGTGAGCCGCACGGCGCGGCCCGCCTTTCGCCAGGGCGAGCAGGACTCGGTGGGGCACGAGTTCTGGACGATGGACGGTAACATCTTTTTCGATAACCGTGGCCCCGGCCACGATGGCACCATCACCAGCCAGCGTACCCAGGCGGTGGCCAGCGAGGTGAGCTTTCACGACCACAGCGGCTTTCAGCCCTATGTGGGCCTGCTGGATGGGCGCGGCAGGCTGCTGCGCACGTTTGCCATGCCATTTGCCTGTAACCACTATCATGCCAACCCGGCGGGCACTATGCTGGCAGGTGATGATGTGGATGCGATTATACTGATTGACATCAGCGGCGAAACGGCCCAGATAACTCCGCTCTGGACTCACGGCACCTCCTGGGTCTGCCAGGAGAGCCATTGCCACCCCACCTGGAGCTGGGACGGGCGGCGTCTGCTGGTTGCTTCCGATCGGGATGGTCAGGTGCAGCTCTATCTGCTTGAGCTATAGGAGGTTCTTATGACTAGCTATTTTACTCGTGTTGGTGCCAGCCAGGGTGCCAATGCGCTCGACACGAACCCATGTACGCTGCTCGACTTTGCCCGGCTGGTGCTGCCCGATGGCGCCAGTTTTGACGGCACCACTGGCGACCGTGAGGTGCTGCTGGTGCTGTTTGGCGGGCGTTGCACCGTGCAGGTGGCAGGCAAAACCTTCGCCCGTGTCGGCGGGCGGCCCAACCCCTTTGCGGGCAAGCCCCACGCCGTCTACCTGCCCGCAGGCAGCAGCTATGTCATCACCGCCCACGGCAACCTCGACGCAGGCATGTGTTCCGCGCCGTCCGATCTGCAGACCGAGCCATATGTGATTGCCCCTGAGCAGGTGACGCAGGTGGATGCAGGCGCGGCGAACTTCAGCCGCACGCTGTTTAATATTCTTACCACCAGCAGCCAGCCCGACCTGCCTGCCGCCAAACTGCTGGTGGGCGAAACCTTTGTACCGTCGGGCAACTGGAGCACCTACCCGCCCCACAAGCACGAGGTGGAGAATCTGCCGCACGAGGTCTATCACGAGGAGATGTACTATTTCCGCGTCAACCCCGCCGAGGGCTTTGGCCTCTGTCGCCACTACAGCCCGGAACGGGGCTTCGACCAGACCTACACCATCAAAGATTCGACCATTTTTATGGCCCCGCATGGCTACCATACCACATGCAGCGCCCCCGGCTACACCAACTACTTCCTCTGGTTTCTGGCGGGCACCGGGCGCACTCAGGCCGTGGCCCTCGACCCGGACATTGCCTGGGTGCAGAAGACGGTGCCACTGATTAAACAGGCCGAACGATGAGCAGCCGTTTGGGCGCGATTGCCACCAACCCACTCCGCACCCGCGCCGACATGGCCGACGCCCTGCGCGACCTGCTGGCCCCGCTGGAGCCATATGCTAGCCCCGGCGGGGCGCGGGTGCGCCTGGGCCACACAGGTGCCCACTATGCCGATGCCTGCGCCGAGTTGGAGGGCTTTGCCCGCCCGCTCTGGGGGCTGGCCCCGCTGGCAGCGGGCGGCGGGGCCTACGCCCACTGGCAGCGTGTGGTTCGTGGCCTGGCCGCCGGGAGCGACCCGCAGCACCCCGAGTTCTGGGGTTGGCCCTCGCCCCGCAACCAGCGCCTGGTAGAAATGGCCGCCATTGGCTTTGCCCTGGTGCTAGCCCCCGAACAGTGCTGGTTGCCCCTGCGTGAGTCCGAGCGGGCCAATCTGGTGGCGTGGCTGCACACGATCAACCGTACCGAGACCTCCGACAACAACTGGCACTTCTTCCGGGTGCTGGTCAACATGGGGCTGGCCCGCGTGGGCGTCGCACCCGACCAGGCCGCCAGCCAACGTTCGCTCAACCGGATCGAGGATTTTTACCTGGGCGACGGCTGGTACAACGACGGCCCGGCCCCCCGGGTGCAGCGCGACTACTATCTGCCGTTTGCGCTGCACTTCTATGGCTTGATCTACGCCGAGGTGATGGGCGGGACAGACCCCGAGCGGGCCAGGCACTACCGCGAACGGGCCGCCCGCTTTGCCCACGACTTCGTGGCCTGGTTTGCCCCCGGTGGCGCGGCGCTGCCCTTTGGCCGCAGCATGACCTATCGCTTCGCGCAGGGCGCGTTCTGGGGGGCGCTGGCCTATGCCGGGGTAGAAGCGTTGCCCTGGGGCGTGCTGAAGGGCCTGCTGCTGCGGCACCTGCGCTGGTGGCTACAACAGCCCATCTTCAACGGCGATGGTACGCTCTCCATCGGCTATGTCTACCCCAACTTGCACATGGCCGAAGACTACAACTCGCCCGGCTCGCCCTACTGGGCGCTCAAGGCTTTTCTGCCGCTGGCCCTGCCCGGCGATCACCCCTTCTGGCTTGCCGAGGAGTTGCCGCTGCCGGAACTGCCGCCGGTTTCGCCCCAGCCCCACGCTGGCATGCTGATCTGCCGTGACGGTGGGCATATGTTTGCGCTCAGCGGCTTGCAGCACGGCGCATGGGCCAGGGGTGGCGAAGCCAAGTACAGCCGCATGGCCTATTCCACCCAGTTCGGCGTCAGCGTGCCGGCTGGCCCCTATGGCCTGGTGCAGGGAGCCTTCGACAACACGCTGGCTCTGAGCGACGATGGCCTGCATTTCCGTGCCCGCACCGAGCCGTTGGAAGCCAACATCACCGCCGCCCACGTCTACTCGCGCTGGCAGCCCTGGCCTGATGTGGAGGTGCAAACCTGGCTGCTGCCGCGCCTGCCCTGGCATGTGCGCATCCATCGCATCCGCAGCGCCCGCCGCCTGCTGAGCGCTGAGGGCGGTTGGGCGCTTGACCGCAGCGGCGATGACCCCGGCCAACCCCAGGGAAGCGACGAGTCTGGCCCTGGCTTTGCCCTGGCGCGCTACCCGGCAGGCTGGAGCGGCCTGCGCGACCTGGCGGGCGGGCGGCGGGGCGAGGTGGTGCGCCCTTCGCCCAACACCAACCTGCTGCACCCGCGCACCGTTCTGCCCACCCTGCATGGCGCACACGAGCCGGGCGAACACTGGCTGGTTTGCGCCGTGATTGGCCGGGCCGAGAGCGCAACCTGGGACGAACTGTGGGCCACCCCGCCGCAGATTGATGCCTGAAAGGAGACCGGCCCATGAACGGCTCACTGGTGGAACGCCCGCCCCGCCCCAATGGCGCAGCCCACTACAACGGCAGGCGGCCCATCCGCACCCTGGCCGCGCTCTACCGTGACGACTGGCCGAGCATTGCATGGGCGCTGGTATTCTATGTTATCAAACACAGCCCAACCTTTTTCATTCCGGTGCTCACCGCCCGCATCATTGATCTGGTGGCCAACCGCGACCCCCGGCTGCTGCTCGACTTCTGGATCACTGGGGGGCTGATGCTGGTGCTGGTGGCCCAGAACGCCCCGATGAACTACGCCCATGCCCGCTTTCTGAGCCGGGCGCTCCGCAATGTGGAACTGAAGCTGCGGGCCGCTATTTGCCAGCGCTTGCAGCAGCTCTCGATTGGTTTCTACCAGCGCCACCCCAGCGGGGCGCTGCAAGCCAAGGTGCTACGCGATGTAGAGCAGTTGGAACTGATGACGCGTCAGGTGCTCCGCACCCTGCCCGCGGTGGTGCTGGGCGTGAGCATTGCCGTGGTGATGATCAGCCTGCGTGCGCCCTGGTTTCTGGTCTTTTTTCTGCTGGCGGTGCCCGCCGCTGCCCTCACGCGCCAGGTCTTCCGGCGGCGCATGGCCGAGACGAATCGGGCCTTCCGCACCGAGATCGAGGGCATGGCCGGGCAGTTGATCGAGATGATCCGCCTTATTCCCGTGACCCGCGCCCACGGGGTGGAAAACGACGAACTGGAACGGGTGGAGCGCCGCCTGAACGAAGTGCGGGCCAGCGCCCTGCGCCTGGATGGGCTGGACGCCATGTTCGGCGGCCTCTCGTGGGTGACACTGCATCTGGCCAGTGCCATCTGTTTGATCTGTGCTGGCTACATCTACTACACGCAGGCCCTGCCGATTACCATTGGCGACGTGGTGCTGCTCACTGGCCTGTTTTCGGCCCTGATTGATGCGGTGCTGAAGCTGGTGGAACTGGTGCCGCAAATTGGCCGGGGCGTGGAATCGCTCCGTTCCATTGGCGAGGTGCTAGAAAGCCCCGACCTGGAACACAACGCAGGCAAGCGCCTGCTGCCCGCGCTGCACGGGGCGGTGGCTTTTCAGCAGGTACACTACCAATACCCACAGAGTGGCCTGGCAGCGGTCACCGATGTGTCGTTTCATGCGACACCCGGCACCGTCACCGCCTTTGTCGGGCCGTCCGGCGCGGGCAAAAGCACGCTGTTGCAGCTGCTGATTGGCTTTGCGCGGCCCAGTGCAGGCCAGGTGACCATTGACCAGCACGACATCAACGGCCTGGACATGCGGGCGGTGCGGCAGTCGGTGGCGGTGGTGGCCCAGGAAACGCTGCTCTTCAGCGGCACCATCCGCGAAAATGTGACCTATGGTGCCAGCGATGTTGACGAGTCGCGCCTGCTGGCAGCCCTGCGCGACGCCAACGCCCTGGAATTTGTGGAACGGCTGCAACAGGGCGTAGACACCCTGATCGGTGAGAACGGTGCCCGGCTTTCGGGCGGGCAGAAACAGCGCCTGGCGATTGCCCGCGCCCTGCTGCGCGACCCACGTCTGCTCATTCTCGACGAGCCGACCTCGGCTCTGGACGCCGACTCGGAAGCGCTGATTCAGCAGGCGCTGGCCCGGCTGATGCAGGGGCGCACCACCTTTATCGTTGCCCACCGCCTTGCCACCGTCCGCGCCGCTGATCAGATCATCGTGCTGGATGGCGGGCGGGTGGTGGAGACGGGTAATCACCTCAGCCTGCTGGCCCGTGGTGGGGTGTATGCCCGCATGTGTGCGCTGCAGGCGCTCGATTAGCAGTTCGCCTGCGCGGCGAGCGGGGTGGGGGCACCCGGTGTGGCGCTGCTCCTTGCGCCACTTGCAGTCGCTGGAGCCGAACGCCTGGCGAAGCCTCCCACTCTCCTAGGGAAGGGTGGCTTTCCGCAACCCAGAGCCGCGTTCGCCCCTTCCGAAGGGGGTCAGGGGGGATTGAGCAGGCGTCATACATGCAAAAAGACTTCGTTGTCAGACCTGCCCGGCTTCATCCACCGAATGAATTCGGCGTCTGGAAGCCCAAAACACGCTGAAGCGTGTTGCTCTAGAAATACGAGGAAACTTCCTGAACAGACTACTAAAGTCTGGATCAACAAAAAACCGGGCATATCCTCAATTAACGTTACAATACCAACACAGGAGCATAGACGATGACGGCTGATCTCTTCCGCCTCGACGGACAGGTAGCCCTGGTGACGGGTGGCGACAAAGGGTTGGGCCAGGGCATTGCAGTGGCGCTAGCGCAGGCCGGTGCCCATGTGGCGATTGTCTCGCGTTCCGGGCACAACGCGGCAACCCTGGCCGCCGTTGAAGCTGCCGGGCGGCGTGGCCTCGGACTCACTGCCGACCTGGGCAGCACTGCGCCCGTGCCAGGCCTGGTAGACGACACCATACGCCAGTTGGGGCGGCTCGACATTCTGGTCAACAATGCCGGGATCATCCGCCGGGCCGCCGCCGCCGATTATGCCTGGGACGACTGGCGGGCC
>JALONX010000600.1 GCA_025454695.1 Chloroflexaceae bacterium | reverse complement strand
CGTCTCTACATGGTCATCAATGCTCGTCAATGATTTGAGTGTATACTAACGTAAACACGCTGTGCCTTCGGTGACTCTGTGGCAAAACAGGAGAAAGCCATGCCCCGTGCGGTCATAACCCATGCCCTGCGCACCCCGATTGGCCGCTATGGCGGGGCGCTGGCAAGCGTGCGCCCCGACGACCTGGCCGCCCTGGTGATCCGGGCGCTGGTGGCGCGCAGCGGCATCGAGGCAGCCCTGATTGAGGATGTGCTGCTAGGCTGTGCCAACCAGGCCGGTGAAGATAACCGCAACGTGGCCCGCATGGCGGCGTTGCTAGCCGGGCTGCCCGTCACGGTGCCCGGCCAGACGATCAACCGGCTGTGTGGCAGCGGCATGCAGGCGGTGATGAGTGCGGCCCAGGCCATTGCGGCGGGCGAAGGCGAGGTTTTTGTGGCTGGCGGGGTGGAAAGTATGACCCGTGCGCCCTTTGTGTTTGCCAAGAGCGAGAGCGCCTGGAGCCGCCAGCCGCCAGAAGTCTTCGACACCACGATTGGCTGGCGTTTCACCAACCCGGCCCTCGCAGCGGCCCACTACCCCTACAGCATGGGTGAAACGGCGGAAAACATCGCCGCTAGCTTCGGTATTGGCCGGGAGGAGCAGGACGCCTTTGCCCTGGAGAGCCAGCGCCGCTACGCTGTTGCCCTTGCCGCCGGGCGTTTCGCCGCCGAGCTGGTGCCGGTGCCCACCATCCCCCAACGGGGCGAACCACGCATCATTACCACCGACGAACACCCCCGCCCCGACACCAGCCCGGCCTCGCTGGCGCAGCTGCGCCCGGCCTTTGGGGGGCGCGGTCGGCAGCGCCCGCCCGATTGTGCCCCCGCCGACGGCAGCGTGACCGCCGGGAACAGCAGTGGCATCAACGATGGCGCGGCGGCCCTGCTGCTGATGAGCGCCGAACGGGCGGCAGCGTTGGGGCATCGTCCACTGGCCCGCATCGTTAGTTCGGCGGTAGCGGGGGTTGACCCGGCCTACATGGGGCTGGGGCCGGTGCCCGCCGTCCAGAAGGCTTTGCAACGGGCGAGACTCACGGTTGCCGCTCTTGATCTGGTTGAGATCAACGAGGCTTTTGCGGTGCAGGTGCTGGCCTGCGCCCGCGAACTTAAACTCGACCTGGCCCGCGTCAACGTGAACGGCGGAGCGATTGCGCTGGGCCACCCGCTGGGGGCTTCGGGCGCACGTATCCTGGCGACGCTGGTGCATGAACTGGGGCGGCGGGGCGGGCGCTACGGCCTTGCCACCATGTGCATTGGCGTTGGCCAGGGCATTGCGGTGGTGGTGGAACACGTGGGGAAATGAGAAGATCAATAATCCCCGCGGAGGACGCAGAGAACGCAGAAGAGGAAAAGAACAAAAAGTCCTTTGCGTCCCTCACGGTTAACTGTAAACAATTTATGCCCTTTGCGCTCGCTAGATTAGCGGCGGTCATCGTAGACACCCACCGTGGGCCGGACTGGCCCGCCGCTGCTCTGGCCCTCACCCGTGCGCTCAATGGGCGAGACCTGCTCGGTCAACAGGGCTGCGCCCAGTTCAAACAGCCCCAACAGCAGCAGAATAGTGAACACCCCGGTGCCCAGGTCGCGGAACCAGAAAGCCGCACCAATCAGCACAATACCAGCCAGCCCATCCAGGATAAGGTGGGCCCGCATGGGCAGGATCTTGGCCACACTCAATTCATAGCGGGTGATGAGGCTGGAAATGAGCACCGCCGCCGCCACCACAATCATCAGCGTGGTGAGGTTGCCGGGCCAGCCCAGGAGAAAGGGTAGCAGAATGAGGCCCAGACCCGCTACATAGTCCAGTACACCGTGAACTTTGGTTGAAATGATTTGCATCGTTCTCTCCTTCTCGTGTCGTCTGGCCCCGCTGCTAGTATGCCTACCGTTGCAGCGAGGCCCACATGTTGTTCGTAGAAGGAGTAGAAGCAGCATACGTGCCACGCATACGTCTATTTAGCTGCTAACCCCAAACCGCAACCCATAATTGTTGAGCGTGCCGGGCAGCGGGCGTTTGGCGTCCAGCAGCAACGGCGGTTTAAGTCGGATGTGGTGGCCATCCAGCAGGGCGGCCAGCATGGCGCTTGTCACCAGTGGCACCAGGTGGCGGGCGGCGCACACCGCTGGCCCTGCGCTAAACGGCACCAGCGGCCAGTCCTTTGTCGAGCGTTCCTTTAGCCAGAGTTCGGGGGCCATGCGGTTGGCAAACGGTAGCCGTTTGTCATCGCGGTGGAAAAAGGGCGCGTAGATCATAATGCCGGTTTTGGCGGGCATTGTGCCGCTTTCCCACTCCGTCTCCTCGGTGGTTTGCCGCAGAATCATCGGCGTCGTCGGCCAGAGCCGCAGCGACTCGTGGACGCAGGCCCGCAGAAAGGGCATGTGCTGGCGGGCGCTGCCTTTGTGCGCCTTGATCTCCTCCCGTACCCGTTCGGCATGTTTGGGGTGGCTGGCCAGCAGCGCCAGAGTGCGGAAGGTCGTCATCCCTGCCGGGTCGAAGGCGAAGAGCCATTGGGGCACCTGCTGCTCGGGCGCGGTGAGGGCGGTGCTGGGCGTGGTGGCAACAAGGCTGGCCAGGCTGCCCTCCTCGGCGCGGGCCAGGTGCTGGCGGAGCCGCTGGTAGAAGCGTCGCCGTAGTCCGCTGCGCTTCGGCTTGAAGAAGGCCCAGTTGGCATCCGCACGCAGCGCCGCCAGCATGTCGGTCAGCTCCTCATCGTCGCGGGCGGCGTCACCCAGCACAATGCGGCGCACCACCCGAAACCATGCGCTAGCAAACAGCGGCCAGTTCAGCTCGCCCTCCCGCTCGGCAGCGGCCAGCAGAATTGCCGCTTCCTCGTCTACCACCTCCAGAAAGCGCCCCGCCAGATGATGCACCGGGCGGTTGGTTTCCAGCACCTGTTCGTTGAAGCGGCGGCGCTCGGCGCGGGCCGGGCCGTGGGAGACCAGCACGCCCTCGGGCTGAAAGTGGCCCAGGGCGGCCCGCTTTTCGCTGCTGGCGGTGGCAAACGGCTCGGGCGAGTTCTCTAGCACTCGCTGCACATGCTCGGGGGCCAGAAGAATGGCCTGCGAGCGCACCGGAATGCGCAGCAGCAGCGGCCCGCTGCCATACTTCTCGCGCAGCTGTTGCACCCGCTGCACCGCCCGCCGGTCAAGATCGAGCTGCTGGGCCGTGGCAACAACCTTTGGCCTACGGATAATCACCCCTTTGGCGATGGTTGGCAATACCACCTCATTGATCACCGCCAGCGTGTCACTGATGCTTGCCATGGGCAGCGTGCGTTGCGCTGCGGTGGCTAGAGTTCGAGCCATGAGTTCCTCCCGTCCTGATTGCAGATTGCAGATTGGCAGATTGCAGATTGCAGATTGGTTTATCATGTGAAGTACGTCGCAAAAGCTTTTGACAGCAGGTTGTATGCCGTAGCCGTATTGCTGGATGCGCCTGGTGCCCAGGTGGATGGACTGCGGCAGCCATGCTGCCGCGCTACGGCGCGGCTCCCACAATCCAAACGTGCGCGATTCTTGCTACGCAGTACCCGTAGCCGTTGAAACTTCTGTTTATCAGCATGCGTAGAAACTTACAACCAGTTTGAGCCAGAGCATCAATGCCCGAATCCTCTGTGTGCTCTGTGGTCTCTGTGGCAATAACAGTTGTTCAAATCGTCCCAGTTCAATCGTTTTCTTTATCAGTGCAGCACGGTTTTTTGAGTAGAGAGGATTGCTGATGTCAAATGCAAGTGCCTTGCTGAGAAAATCGCTGGAGATTGCGGAAAGCGAGGAGTTCGAGCGCTTTAAGCTCAACGCCGCCGATTTCCTTTCCGCTCGCGACGGCGGCGAGTCGGTGGAGACGCGCCTGGCCCAGATGACGGCCAGCCTTGAAGGCGTAGCCGAACTGGTGAACCGCAGCCTGCCGCCCTCGGCTACAAAAGACCGCAGCGCTGGGAGCAACGTCAACCTGATTTCACCGGTGGTGGTGCCTACCAGCCGCCGCTTCCTCTGGCTGCTGCCAGTGGTGCTGGGGGCGGTGGTTGGGCTGGTGGGGCTGGGTCTCACCAGCCTGGTTGACAACGCCTTCGGGCTGACCAACGTCGCGCTTACCTTTTTCGGCCCGCACTTCTGGCTGCTGCTGCTAGCCTACGCGGGCTACCGCACATGGCGCGAAAGCTATGTGATGGTGCCCGACGGCTGCCAGGCGCTAATCACCCGCTTCGGCAAGCTTGAAACGGTGGCTGAGGCCGGGCGGGTGCAGCTGCTCAACCGCCATCAGCGAAGTGACGCGGGCGCTGATCTACGAGCAGAAGGCGGAGGCGATCTACGACCTGGTGGGCGAAAGCACCCAGAGCCTGCTCGACAACCTCAACCGCCAATTTTTGCCCGCCGTGCGCTTTGTGAACGCCAATATCACCCACGCCGAGCCGTCCAGCCAGGAATATCGCATGGATTTGGCGGCCTCGGAAATGGTGCGGGTGGCTAAAGAAGCCTACACCTACCAGTATCAGCTGCAGCTGCGCAAAGAGCAGGATGAAGGCGACCTGACCAAGGAACTGGCCGGACTGCGCCAGACGTTGAGCGAGATTAAGGCTGACATCGCCATTTTCCAGGCTCAGATGGACACCGCCCACGAGCGCGAGGTCAACCGAGCCAACACCTACGCCAGCCAGTTGCTGATCGAGGCCGAGAGCGAGGCTAAGGCCAACGCCGCCCTGCTGGAAGCCCAGGCCCTTGATATTCGCGCCCTCAGCAGCGCCGGTTCGCCCGAGATTCTCAACCACCGCTTTCAGCAGGAGGTGCTGAAACGGCTTGAGTCGCTGGCCGAACGGCTGCCCCAGATGGTCAATGTTGGCCCGGCGGCTGAGTCGCATGTGAATGTGTTAAGCATCGCCCGCCAGATGCTGGGCGTGAATGACACCAGGCTGTATAGCGAGGAAGAGTTGAGCCAGCTGCGGGGGCGCATGGGCGAGATTGCCGCCCGCATCAAGGAGCGCAGCAGCCAGATTGCCAAGCTGATGGCGGCTGACGAGGCCCAGAACGGTGCGGTAGTTCCAGGCAGCACAAGCGATGGGACAGCAACCCAGAGTAGCACAAACGGAGGTGGAGCATGAGCGGTCGCGGCTTTTCACGCATGAAAGAAACGGTTGCGGCCTGGCAGAATATTCAGCAGGTGCTGCGTTCGGGCGAAGATGGCCAGCTGGTGCCGGTCGTCATTCCCCGCGACCGCCGTGGCTTCGGCTGGATGTTTGGCGTCGCCCTGGGGCTATACCTGCTGAGTCTGGCGATCTTTTCCGGGACGCTGTTTATCGCTATCCCCGCCATTGTCCTGGGCGTGTTGCTGGTGGGTGGCTCGCTCGCCTCCTGGATCTTCGGCTCAATCATCGAGATCGAGCAGGGCACCACGGGCATTGTCTCCAGCTACGGCAAGATCAGCGGCACGCTTGCCCCTGGCCGCCACTACCTCTGGTGGCCCTGGCAAAAGGTGGAGTATGTGGTGGACACGGCGACGGAAATTCCCTACACTGCGCCGGTGCTATCCTGCCCTACCAGGGAAAATGTGCCCCTGAAATCAATCGAGTTCTTTCTCAAATTTAAGATCGAAGACCCGGTAGCGTTTGTGCGGAAGATCGGTGCGAGCAACTTCAACGTGGTGCTGAGCAGCGCGGTGCAGGACGCCATTCGGCAGCGTTCGCGGGTGGTGAGCATCGAGCGGGCCTACGATTTGCGCGGCAGCGACGTGGGCGACATGCAAGACCTGCTCAATAAGCAGATGCAGGCCTACGGTGTGCGTATCATCGGCGCCAATATTCCCGACGTGCAGCTGCCCGACCAGTATCAGCAGAACCTGGCGACCCGCGAGCGGGTGGCCAAGGAGCTGGCCGCCTACGAGCGCACCTGGGAACTGACCCGCAAACAGCGCATCGACTCGCTGCAAACCGAGATTGAGCGGGCCAGAAAGCAGCGCGACGCCCGGCGGGTTGAGGTTAACGCCGCCGTCAACAAGGCCCGCGAAGATGTGGCCAAGATGCTGCAAGAGCGCGAAACCGAGGCCCAGCGGGTGCGGCTGGAGATCGAAACGCGGGGCCGTTCGGCGCTGAAGGCCGCTGCCAACGAGGCCAAGGCGCTGCAATTGCTCGGCCAGTCGTACCGCGATAACCAGGCCGTGCTGCGTTACGAGTTGGCTCAGCAGCAGCTCCAGGTGGCCGAAACGCTGGCCCGCAGCGCCCCCCGGCCCATCGTCGTCCGCACCGACGGCGGCGACCAGTCGGCCCTTTCCACCCTGCTGCTGGCGCGGCTGCTGCCGGGCGTGGTCGAAACGAACGATGAACGATGAGCGATGAACGATGAACGATGAACGATGAACGATGAACGATGAGCGATGAGCGATGAACGACGATGGCGTAGGGGCGTGGTCTGTGACCCGCCCCCAATGCATCTCAACGCCGTAGATGCCCTGATGTGTTTGCCTCGTGTTCGCCCGCAACGACCCACAATGAAACACGCAATGTCATGGCGGTGAAACACCCCCGTTGCACGGCGTTGTGTTTCATTGCGGGCAGACCGATGTGTCTGCCCCTACGTCATTGTCTGCATTGCTTTGCATCGGGGGCGGATGGGCGACCACGCCCCCCGCATTGCAATCATTGCACGGAGGGCGGGTCGGAGACACTACCCCTACGTCACCGCGTCACCCTGTCATTTTGTCATCTGGTCATTTGATTACGGCCCCACCCGCCACAGGCGCACGGTGCGGTCGGCACTGCTGGAAGCCAGCGTGCGCCCGTCAGCGCTAAAGGCCAGCCCGGTGACTTCGGCCAGGTGGCCCCGCAATTCCTGAAGCAATGCGCCGTCGCTGCTGCGCCACAGCCGCACGGTGCGGTCTCTACCCCCAGTGGCCAGGGTGCGTCCGTCGGGGCTGAAGGCCAGGCTGAAGATAGTGCTGTCGTCGTCTGCAATAGGGTGCAGCACCGCCCCGTCGCTCATGCGCACTAGCTCAATTCCATCGAAATGAGTTGCGATTGCCAGGGTCTGGTTGTCGGGGGCAATAGCAACCGCTTGGTTGTAGGATGATACTTTGAAGCTGTTGAGCAATGTGCCATCATCCACGCGCCAGATTTCTATATCAGGCGAGTCGCCAGTGACTAGTAGCGTTCCGTCTGGACTAAAGGCCAACGCTGTTACCCACTGCCGCTTTTGTGGAATGGTTTGCAGTAGCGTACCATCACTCACGCGCCAGAGTTGTATGCCTCCCTCACGTGCCCCAGAAACGGCCACTGTTTGTCCATTCGGCGCGAAAATAGCGCGTGTGCCAGGGAAGCTGTGTAGCAATGCACCATTGCTGCTTTGGCGAAGTTCTACCTGCTCATCCTTAAAATTGGCGGTTAGATAGCTTGTGCCATCAGGGCGGATGGTGGGGCCAAGGCTGACGGCAGCACCAAAAGATGAGACGATCACAGGCTGTATAGTTACCTGACCAACGCT
>JALONX010000036.1 GCA_025454695.1 Chloroflexaceae bacterium | reverse complement strand
CGGGTCTTGCAGATGGTCGAGCAGCAGCAGCAGCAACGCCTCCTGCCGTTCCTGGGCCAGGGCAGTGCAATCTTCAAGTTCGGCGTAGGGATAGGGGCCAGTTTCCAGGGCCACGCCCTGGTGGTTGATCTCGCGGAACTGCCGGTCAAGCACCTGGCGCTCCACCCGTTCCACGGTCAGCTGTACCTGGCGGGCCAGCTTGACGATCTCGGCCAGCGTCCCAGTTTCCTGGGCACCGGCAGAAACCAGCAACCGTTTGTGCTGGCGGCGCTGTGCCCGGAGGGACTCGCGGATGGCATTTCTGCCGTAGAGCCATTCTGTCATACGTAATTGCAGATTGTAGATTGCAGATTGCAGAGTATTCGTATCATCTCGTATTCGCGCATGCTCAAAACTGATTGTCGGAGCACAGGCAAAAACGATTAGAAACGTGTAAAAGCCGTATGAAACCACTGAGATTGCAGATCAGGGCAATCTACAGTCTGCAATCTGCAATCAAATTCCCAGGGCGTCCTTAATTTTTCCCAGCAGGCCATCGTCCCGTTCACCCCCAGCCTGCTCCGGGCCAAAGGTCTGGGCCAGTTCCTGGAACAGGCGGCGCTGCTGGTCGCTGAGGCGGCCTGGCACCACCACCCGCGCCATCACCACCTGGTCGCCCCGGCCCTTCTGGCGTAGGTAGGGCACGCCCTTGCCCGCAATGCGGAAGGTCTGGCCAGTTTGCGTGCCCGCTGGCACCCGCAGCCGTTCGTTGCCATCCACAGTAGGCACCTCAACTTCGTCGCCAAGGGCCGCCTGGGCCACGTTCAGCCGCAACTCGTAGATGATGTCGTTGCCGTCGCGCACAAAGTGGGGATGGGGCTGAATATCTAGTGCCACGTAGAGATTACCGTTTGGCCCGCCCCGAAAGCCCGACTCGCCTTCGCCGCTGATGCGGATCTGCGAACTGCTATCCACCCCGGCGGGCACTTTCACCGTGATCTTGCGGGGCTTGCGTACCCGCCCTTCGCCCCGGCATTCCCGGCAGGGAATGGGAATGACCTGGCCCGTGCCGCCACATGTGTCGCAGGTCGTCACTGTCACCATGTTGAACAGTGGCGCACGCTGCCGCAGTTCGCCGGTGCCGCCGCAGCGGGTGCAGCGCACCGGGTCGGTGCCGGGTTCGGCCCCGTTGCCGTGGCAGGCCGGGCACATCTCAAGCCGCCGGAACTCGATCTCTTTTTCGCAGCCAAACACCGCCTCTTCAAAAGTGAGGCTCATGTTGTAGCGCAGGTCGGCCCCGCGCTGTGGCCCCCGGCTGTTGCGCCCACCGGCCTGGCCACCAAAAAAGGCGTCGAAAATAGTGCTAAAGGGGTCGCCCGCCGCGAACGGATCAAACCCGGCCCCGCCATTCATGCCCGCGTGGCCAAAGCGGTCATACATCGCCCGCTTCTGCTCATCGGAAAGCACTTCGTAGGCCTCGTTGATCTCCTTAAACTTGGCCTCAGCCCCTGGCTCTTTGTTCACATCGGGGTGGTATTCGCGCGCCAGGCGGCGAAATGCCTTTTTCACTTCGTCCGGGCTGGCGTTACGCTGCACACCCAGCACTTCATAATAATCTCGTTTCGTACCGGCTGCCATAACCTGCCTCAAAAGCCGACAAACGACACCCGCAACTTATCAACGCTCTTGTCGTCGTTTGTCGTGCGTGGTTAGCTTACTTGAAAATCACCGTCAACAACATTATCGCCACCTGTGCGACGCTCACCGGCTGCACTGCCGCTCTCACCATTGGCACCATTTTCACCATACATCAGCTTGCCAATGCTCTGCACCGCTACCGACAATTCGGCGGTTTTGTTACGAATCAGCTGCATGTCGCCGCTGTCGAGGATGCCCCGTAGCGCTGCCACTTTTAGCGTCACATCTTCCCGCGTCGCCACCGGCACCCGCTCATCGGCCTCGCGCAGCATGCGTTCCGCAGTGTAAATCATGCTGTCGCCAGCGTTCTGCACCTCAATCTCTTCGCGGCGGCGGCGGTCATCTTCCACATGCTGCTCAGCATCGCGCACCATGCGGTCAATCTCATCTTTGTTGAGGCCGGAAGAGGCGGTGATGGTGATTTTTTGCTCTTTGCCCGAAGCTTTATCCTGAGCCGTCACGCTCACAATGCCATTGGCGTCAATGTCGAAGGTTACTTCGACCTGCGGCACGCCACGGGGCGCAGGCGGAATGCCGGAAAGCTCAAAACGGCCCAGGGTTTTGTTGTAGCGGGCTTCGGCTCGTTCGCCCTGCAACACATGAATTTCCACACTGGCCTGGTTGTCGCTGGCGGTGGAAAAGACCTGGCCTTTGCGGGTGGGAATGGTGGTGTTGCGCTCGATCAGCGGCGTCATCACCCCACCCAGCGTTTCAATGCCCAGCGTCAGCGGGGTGACATCGAGCAGCAGCACGTCTTTCACTTCGCCGCCCAGCACGCCAGCCTGAATAGCCGCGCCCACCGCCACCACCTCGTCGGGGTTCACGGTTTTGTTCGGCTCTTTGCCAAAGAATTTGCGCACCGCCTCCTGCACGGCGGGCATGCGCGTCTGCCCACCCACCAGAATCACTTCGTCAATCTGGCCTGGCTTCAGCTCGGCGTCGTTCAGCGCCTGGCGCACCGGCCCCATGCTGCGCTCAATCAAGTCGCTGGTAAGCTGTTCGAGCCGGGCACGGGACAGGGTATAGTTCAGGTGTTTTGGGCCGCTCGCGTCGGCGCTGATGAACGGCAGATTTATCTCGGTTTGCAGCACGCTGCTGAGTTCCATCTTGGCTTTTTCGGCAGCCTCTTTCATCCGTTGCAGGGCCATGCGGTCGCTGCGAAGATCAACGCTATGCTCTTTTTTGAACTGGTCGGCCAGCCAGTCAATCACGCGCTGGTCAAAGTCGTCGCCGCCAAGGTGGGTGTCACCACTGGTGGATTTCACCTCCACCATGCCTTCGCTCAACTCCAGCACGGAAACGTCGAAGGTGCCGCCGCCCATGTCATACACAACCACCGTTTCGTCGCGGCCCTTTTTGTCCAGGCCATATGCCAGGGCGCTCGCGGTCGGTTCGTTGACAATGCGCAGCACTTCCAGCCCGGCAATTTTGCCTGCGTCTTTGGTGGCCTGGCGCTGGCTGTCGTTAAAATAGGCCGGAACGGTGATTACCGCCTGGCTCACGGACTCACCCAGGTACGCTTCGGCATCGGCCTTGAGCTTTTGCAGCACCATAGCCGAAATCTCAGGCGGGGCATAGTCGCGCCCGCCCAGCACCACACGCACATCGCCGTTGGTGGCACCAGCCAGTTTATAGGGCACCAGGTCTTTGTCGCGCTGCACTGGTGGCTCGCTCAGCTTGCGGCCAATAAAGCGCTTCACAGAAAACACCGTGTTTTCCGGGTTGGTCACGGCCTGGCGGCGGGCAACCTGGCCCACCATGCGCTCGCCGGCTTTGTTCAACGCCACCACTGAAGGGGTGAGGCGTGCGCCTTCTGCATTGGGAATAACGACGGGTTCGCCGCCTTCCATCACTGCTACCACCGAATTTGTGGTGCCCAGGTCAATGCCGATAACTTTAGGCATAAAAGTCTTTTGCTCCTGCAACGTGAGATTGCAACGAGGGGCACGGGCGCAGACGGGGCGACACCTTGCACTTCACGTTACACTTAACAATAAAAACTAACCTTTGCCAACTTTGACCATTGTTGGGCGCAGCACCCGGTCGCGCAGCTTGTAGCCCTTTTGCAGTTCGGCCACCACTTTGCCCTCCTGGCCCGGCGCATCTTCGTAGATCACCGCTTCATGCAAGTTGGGGTCAAAATCCGCATCCAAAGCAGCAATTGGTGTCACGCCTTCGCTCTCCAGAATGGTACGAAGTTTCTGGGCGATGAGTTGCGTGCCACCCCACCAGGGTGTTTCAGCCACCTCTGGCGGAATGTTGGCGATAGCTCGCTCGAAGTCGTCCAATACTGGCAGCAGCTTCAAAATCACGCCGCCGCTGGCGCTGCGGAGCAGTTCGGCCCGCTCGGTTTCGGTGCGGCGCTTGTAGTTTTTGTAGTCGGCAGCGGCCCGCAGCCACTGGTCTTTATAATCGGCGGCCTGGCTTTCGGCCTGGGCCAGCTTTTCCAGCAATTCCGCATGCGAAAAGCTGCCGTTGTCACTCGGCTCCTCGGTGGTGGTCGTGCTGGCCTGATTGTCTACGGTTTCTTTGGTCACATCGTCACTCATGGCATCCTCATGATCTATTTGCCACAGAGGGCACAGAGAACACAGAGAGAACAAAAATGTTGCAGATACAAATATGAAATTGCTACATCAAAATTTTTGTGCCTTCTGTGTCCTCTGTGGCGAAAAAGAAATTCCTGTTAGTTGGTGTCGTCACTCTCCGACATGTGGGTTTCCACCCCGTACAGGTCGCGCAGCAGGTCGCTCATCACCAGCGAGATGTAGCGCACCGTGGAGATGGAACGGGGATAGGACATGCGCGTCGGGCCAATCACGCCCAGCACCCCCGACACCGTGCCATCAATGCCATAGCGGGCCAGAATCACGCTGTACTGGCGCAACTCGTCGGCGCTGTGTTCGCCGCCAATCACTACCTGCACGCCGCCGCTGGCCAGCGCCTGCGGGATGAGCGGGCCGAGACCGCGACCGCTTTTGAGAATATCCATCGCCCGCCGCACCCGTTCCACCGCTCGCTCACGGTCTTCTTCACGGGTGAGGGCGGGGATAAATTCGGGCTGGCTGAGCATCTCAATCAGGCCGTCGCTGTAAATTTGCTCTTGCTGCTGCTCTTCGTACTGGTGCATAGCCCGCACCACCGTTTCTAACACTTGCAGCTCAAGCTCGCCCGGTGGCGGTGTTTCAACCCGCATCTGCGCCAGAATTTCTTCCAGCCGGGCCGCACCGCTGTCGGTGCAACGTTCGGTTAGCCGGGCCGAAATGCGGCGCAGTTCCTCCTGAGAACGGGCCGTTTCCAGCGTGAGCGTCTGCTGCTTAATAGTTCCGCCATGCAAGACCAGCACCAGCAGCGCCATGGTGTCGTGAATGGCAATCAGTTCGACGTTTTTGCAGCGCAACTGATCGGCCCTGGGCGGCGTGACCAGCGAGGCATTCTGCGCTTTGCGGGCCAGCACCGCGCCGGCCAGCTGAATCCACTGGTCAAGCTCGCCCCGCACCTGGTAGAACTGGTGGCGAATGGTGCGCTGCTCGGCAGACGAGAGCGGCGTGCGATCCATCAAGTTTTCAACGAAGAAGCGATAGCCCGCATCGGTGGGCACCCGCCCCGCCGAGGTGTGCAAATGGGTCAAATAGCCCAGGTCTTCAAGCACGCCCATCTCGTTGCGCACCGTGGCCGATGACACCGACAGGCCATACTTCTTTACCAGCACTTCGGATGCCACCGGGGTCGCTGTTTCGATGAATTCCTGAACGATCAGTTTGAGGATGTGTTGGCGACGTTCGGTAAGCTCGGCCCCCATGCACTACTCCGTCCGAGGCTGTGTAAAAAGTCTCTCGCAAAGCCGCCTGGCCGCCAAGGGGTTTCATACCAGGGTCTATGTGCAAAACCCCAACGCACCATGCGCCTATGCGAACACGACAAACATGGCTGTTGCAGCAATGTTCTCAGCACTCCAACGCGGTGTCCGTGGTCACTGTTCACTGTCGGCCCAAACCAGCCCAGAAGGGCGTTGGTGCGGGCAACCTGGCCGCTCGGCGGCAATTTAGCAGTCAACAGGCGAGAGTGCTAAGTTTTTGAGCTAAAGCAGTGGCGTGCTGTACGCACGCCACTAGCAGTCATTGTACCACGACTTGGGGCAGTTGTACACCGCTTTGTTCACCGCCGAAGACGCAAACAATCTTTTTACCGCAGAGGCACAGCGGGCGCAGAAAATAGTATGTACACGTTTCTTTTCTCTGCGTTCTTCGCGTCTCTGCGGTGCAAAGCTCAGGCAAGCACGGGTTCGGCGCGTTCGCTAGCGCAGGGGGCCACCACCCGCAGCCGTTCGATCATCGGCGGTAGCACCTCCAGCACAAAGTCAATGTCGGCGCTGGTGGTGTCTTTGCCCAGGGTGAAACGTACTGAGCCGTTGGCTTCCTCGCTGGTGAGACCCATCGCCAGCAGCACATGGGAAGGTTCCAACGAGCCGCTGGTGCAGGCGCTGCCGCTGCTGGCGGCAATACCACGCTGGTCGAGCAGCAGCAACACGCTTTCGCCCTCCACGCAATCAAAGGAGAGATTGGCGTTGTTGGGCAGGCGCTGCACCCGGTCGCCGTTCAGTCGGCTGAGGGGGATGCGGGCCAGCAGGCCGTCAATCAACCGGTCGCGGAGGTTACGGCAGTGTGCAGCGTGCGTAGGACGGCGTTCTTCGGCCAGGGCCAACGCAAGGCCCAGCCCCACAATCGCGGGCACATTCTCGGTTCCGGCTCGCCGCCGCCGCTCCTGGCCCCCGCCGTTGATCTGGGGCAGCAGCGGCACGCCGCGCCGGGCATACAGCAGCCCAACGCCTTTGGGGCCGTAGAATTTGTGGGCGGTCAGCGTGAGCAAATCCACGTTCAAGGCGTTGACATCAAGGGGCAGCAGCCCGGCGGCCTGCACCGCGTCGCTGTGGAAGGGCACGCCATGTTCACGGCAGATCGTGCCCAACTCGGCGATGGGCTGCACCGTGCCCATTTCGTTGTTGGCGTACATCACCGACACCAGCACCGTGTCGGGCCGCATGGCCGCCCGCAGGTCGTTGGGTTGCACCAGCCCCCGCCTATCCACCGGCAACACGGTAATCTCAAAGCCAAAGGCTTGTAGATATTCCACCGCATGCAACACGGCGTGGTGTTCAATCGCGCTGGTGATAACATGGGAGCCTTTGCCGCGCTGGCGCTGGGCCAGGGCCACGCCTTTCACGGCCAGGTTATCGGCCTCGGAGCCGCCGCCGGTGAAGATAATCTCTTTGCGGTTTGCGCCCAACACACGGGCCACCCGTTCGCGGGCTTCGTCGAGGGCTTGCAGCGCCATGCGCCCCGGCTGGTGAATGCTGGAAGGATTGCCAGCGTATTGGATAAAATAGGGCAGCATCGCTTCCAGCACCTGGGGGTCAAGCGGCGTCGTCGCGGCATGGTCGAGATAGATTATCCGGTCATTCATCAATAGCTCCGTATCGGGCAGAACTGCATGTTCACCGCAAAGGCGCGGAGAGCGCAGAGTGTTAGAAATGCCAGGAATGGCGTGACAGTGTTACCATATACGTGAAACTTCCTCCGCGTTCTCTGCGTCTTCCGCGGTAAAAGCCTCCGTTAGTCAGTATAGCACACTCATTTCTCATATAAAAGAGAACATATTTTCTAAAAACGATTAGCAGCCAGCCTGGAAAAGAGTTGACGGTTGCCGTCGTGCCAGTGTGGGATTTATCCCAACTGGATGAGGGAAAATGTGGGATAAGTTGGGATAAGTTGGGATAGATTTGGGAAAAGCGGTGTAAAACTAAAGCTGAACGAGGAACGCTGAATAGTTCGTCAACGAACTGCGCTGGCCATGCACATCGTGGTCACCCCGAAACCATTCGCTGCACGGTTCGTGAGCTTGACGAACGGCAGGGCAGGCTCTATGAGGGGTGTTCACTGTATCACAGTGCAGATTCCTCACTCCGTTCGGAATGACAGCGAGCGAAAAGGCATATCAACAAAATTTCTTTCCAATGAACAATGTAGCAACCTCATCGCTCATCGTTCATCGTTTGCCCCAAGCGGTTTGCAACTTTCTGCACAGATGGACGTAGAGTCTACAGACGAGTGGTGGCAATGATAAAGGAGAGTAGATAGCGTATGATGCAGCGAAACAGTTCAATCCCGGATATGGTGCGTGGCATGATGACCCAGAGCCTGGTGGTGTTGCAAAACCCCAGTGTGTCAACCTTTGAGCGCTACGAGCGCAGCGGCACCGCCGTGCAGGCAGCCATCTATGTGGGCCTTGCGGCGCTGATTACCGGATTGTTAGGCATTTTTAGCGGCGGCATTGGTGCTGTTGTGGCGAACGTAATCAGCACCCTCATTGGCTTTTTTATCTTCACTGGCCTGGTCTACTACATCGGACAGGCGCAGGGCGGCACGGGCAAGTTTGATGAGGTCGCCTACACCTTTTCGCTCTTTTGGGCACCGCTGGCGGTGCTGGTGTCACTCGGTTCGCTGGTACTAACTATCACCATCATCGGTGTCATCTTTATTCCATTGCTTGCTCTGGTGGGGTTGCTGGCCTCGGCCTATTTCGCCTATCTCTCGGTTCAATCCAGCATGAATTTGTTTGATCAGACCAGGATTTTGATCACGTTGGGCGGCGCAGTCATCGGAACGATGGTGTTGCGCGTGGTGCTGGGCTTCTTCGGCATTTAAGGCGACACGCGCAACTAGCGGTTTGCCTACACCAACAGAAACGGGGCTGGTGGTTTAAGCCACTGGCCCCGTTTGTGTGTGCTACCGCAACACGATGGATGCTACCCCAGCCGAATGTCCGATGAGTCGCCTACGTTGAGGTGCTGAAACGCGCCCTCCACAAAGGCGTCGTCGCCAATTAGGCTGCTCTCCAAAGCGGCAGATTGAATGGTAGCCCCGGCGTTGATGATGCTGTCTTTGATCAGCGACTCACGCACGATGGCCCCGGCGGCGATGGAGACATTTGGCCCAATCACCGAATTCTCAATCCGGGCCGTGTCGGCGATGTAGACCGGCGGGATGATGATCGAACGGTTGGTGGTGCCCACATAGGAGCGGCCATTCTCCAACAGGTAGCGGTTGGTGTCGAGCAAGGCGCTGGGGTTGCCGCAGTCCTTCCAGACATCAACCCGCTCGGCCTCAAACGTTTCGCCCCGGTCAATCATCACCTGGAGTGCGTCGGCCAGGTAGAATTCCCCTTTGGTCTGGATGTTGTGTTCCATGGTGTGGGAAATCGCATCAATCAGGCGAGTCGCCTCAGGCACGTAGTAGACGCCGATCACCGCCAGGTTTGAGACCGGTTTTTCTGGCTTTTCGACCAGCCGCTTGATGTGGCCGTTTTCCAGCACCACCACGCCAAACTTGCGCGGGTCGTCCACTTCTTTAACGTAAATGACACCATGGGCTGGCGTCTGGTTTAATTCATGCAGGTTGGCAGTAAAAATACCGTCGCCAAACACGATCAGCATCGGGCCTTTCACCACATCGCGGGCGAGGTGAATAGCGTGGGCCTGGCCCCGTGGCTCCTCCTGCTCGATGAAGCGGGTAGGAAAGCTGTAGTGAGCCTTAACATATTCTTCAATGCGATGGCCGAGGTAACCGGTGATAAAAATAACTTCGTCAATCGCAAGCGGTTGCAGCGTGTCAAGAATATGGGCGAGCATCGGTTTGCCAGCCACATTCACCAGCGGTTTAGGTTTGCTATAGGTGTGGGGGCGTAGGCGCGTGCCGAGTCCAGCAGTAAGAATGACAACTTGCATGTTAATTCCTTGATGCGCAACCGCAGACACTACCGCCGCCACCGCAGCAGCCGCCACCCGTGGCAGCAACGGTAGAAACCGCTCCGCTACCATCCTTGGAATGGGCTGCAAAAACCGAGAGGCGACGCTGCACGGCGCTACTGCCACAGCAAGGGCAAGTTATATCGCTATCGTCCTGCTCCATGCGGCGCAACTGATCAAAGCGAGTGGTGCAGTCGCGGCAGCCATATTCATACATCGGCATGGTGTCACCTCAATTTGTTCATTGAACGATCTTGTTTTGGCCCGGCTATAACCGGAATAGCAACGATTATACCACGCACGCCGTACCAGGGCATAACAATCCGTTTATCTCCAGTGCGGCGGAGGTTTTTACCGCGGAGGCTGCGGAGGACGCAGAGCAGCTGAGGAAAAGGAAGCATACTCATTGTACGCCTTCATCACCTCCTGATTGTCCCTGTTTATCACCAATTGTCACGGTATAATCAAATCACTGAAGTTATTTCGGTAGAATAGTAGAACAATCTCCGTTTTGGGTATCGCCGGTCTCCGGTCATCGGTCTCTGGTCATCTCTACCATGCAAATCAACCTTAACCGCACCAGCCGCGAGCCGCTTTACCGCCAGCTCGCCAGCAACCTCCAGCAGCGTATTCGCAGCGGGGCGCTACCAGCGGGCACACGCCTACCCACGGTGCGGCAGCTCGCCGCGCAGCTTGGCGTCACCCGCCTCACCGTGCATAGCGCCTATGCCGAACTTCAGTCGGGTGGCTGGATTGAGGCGACGGTGGGCCGGGGCACCTTTGTGGCGCAGCAGGTGGCTAGCCTGCTGACGCCGCCGGAGGCCGAGCTTGGCCGTGAGGTCACGCCCGCTGGGATGCTGGCCGACCTGCTGCGCACGACCCAGATCCCCGGCTTGATTGGCCTGGGCAAGGCCGACCCGGCGGTGGAACATTTCCCCATTCGCCACTGGCAGCGGGCGCTGGACATGGCACTCAGTAGCGGCGGCCCGGCCATGCTGAACTACACCACTGCCCAGGGCGACCTGATGCTGCGCTCCACCCTGGCTGAGTTGCTGCGGGGGCGGGGCCTGGCTGCCGGGCCAGACGAGATTTTGATCACCTCTGGGGCCATGCAGGGCCTGGCCCTGGCCGCCGACCTGCTGGCCCGCCCCGGCGACACCGTGCTGGTGGAACAGCCCACCTACCTGGGCCTGCTGCAAATTCTCAGTGTGCGGGGGCTGCGGGCAGTGGGCCTACCGATGGACGACGAAGGGCTGGATGTGGCCGCGCTGGAAACCATCCTCAAAACCGAGCGCCCGGCTTTTCTCTACACCATTCCCACCTTTCAGAACCCCAGCGGCATCTGTTTGAGTCCACGCCGCCGAACGGCCTTGCTCCAGCTGGCGGCCTACCACCGTTTGCAGATTGTGGAAGACGACATCTACGGACGGCTGGGCTACGAGGGCCAGCCTCCCCCGGCGCTTAAAGGGCATGACCACGAAGGCCTGGTGGTGCATATCGGTAGCTTTTCCAAAGATTTAATGCCGGGCCTGCGCCTGGGCTATGTGGTGACGACGCCCGAACTGGCCCGCCGCTTCGTCGCCGCCCGGCAGTCGCAAGATATGTGCTCGCCGCTGCTGACCCAACGGGCGCTGAATATTTTTATTGAGCAGGGCTGGTTTCACGCCCACCTGCGCCGCATGCTGCCCCACTACCGCGAACGGCGCGACGCCCTGCTGCGGGCGATGGAGCGCTTTTTTCCGTCTGGCGTCTACTGGACGCAGCCACGGGGCGGCTTTGCCTGCTGGGTCACCCTGCCCCACGGCATCCCCATGCGCGACCTGTACCTGAGCGCCATCAACCGGGGAGTGGTGATTGCCCCCGGCCTGGTGTTTGAGGCCAACGCTGACCCGCGCCCGCACCTGCGACTCTGCTTCAGCGCCGAGCCACCCGAACGCATCAGCGAGGGCGTGGCCATTCTCGGTTCGCTGCTGCGCGAGCGGAGCCTGCGCCAGCCAATGGTGGCCCCCGCCGTGAGTGACTACGTGCCGCTGGTGTAATTTTTCACTGCGGAGGATGCGGAGATGAAAGGGATTGGCGATTAACGATTGGCGATTGGCGAACAGTGACTGTAAATTCATAACTCGTAACTCGTAACTCGTAACTCGTAACTCGTAACTCGTAACTCGCCGTGCCCCCCATGTCCTCCACGCTGAAAATTATTGCCTTTTTCTTGCTTCACTACAACTTTCGTCGTATTGCTATTTGAAAAAAAGAATGATACACTTGATTACTAAGGGAAAAGAAGAAAAATGAGTGTGAATTGATGTTAAACAAAAACTGGGTTCCCTATGTTGTCCTGGCAATTGGCGTGCTTGTTGTTTCGAGCGCGGCGATTCTGGTGCGGCTGGCGCAAGATTTGGCGGTGCCCTCGCTCACGATTGCGGCGGGGCGGCTTGGGCTGGCGGCGCTCATCCTCACCCCGCTGGCCTGGCGCAGCGCTGGCCCTGAACTCCGCCAGTTGCCCCGGCGCGACATGGTGCTGGCGGGGGCGGCGGGCCTGTTTCTGGCGCTGCATTTTGCGGCCTGGGTGAGTTCGCTGGCCTACACCTCGGTAGCCAGTAGCGCCGCGCTGGTGGCCACCAACCCGCTCTGGGTGGCGCTGGCCTCGCTGCTGCTCTTTCGCGAGCGGCTGCGGCTGAGTGTTGCGGTTGCCGTCGGGCTGACGCTACTGGGCACGCTTTGCATTCTCTGGAGCGACGGCGGCACCACCGCCACCAGCAACCCACTGCTGGGCAATGCCCTGGCCCTGCTCGGCGCACTCACCGTCACTGGCTACTTTTTGATTGGCCGCGATTTGCGCCGTCGCATGTCATTGTTGTGCTACATCTGGCTTGTCTACAGCAGCGCTGCCGTGACGCTAGGGCTGGTGGCGCTGGTCAGTGGGCAGCAGATTTTGGGCTTCCCACCAGTGGCCTACCTGCTGCTGCTGGCGCTGGCCCTTGGCCCGCAGTTGCTTGGTCACACCGCCTTCAACTGGTCGCTGCGCTACCTGTCAGCCACCTTTGTCACGATTGCCATTCTCGGCGAGCCAGTGGGCGCGGCGCTGCTGGCCTTGCTGCTGTTTAACGAAACCTTTGCGCCGTTTCAACTGGCGGGCTTTGTGTTGCTGTTGCTCGGCATTGGGGTGGCAGCCCTGGGCGAACAGCAAGCCGCCAGCAGCCCACCAGCCTCAGCGCCGGAACCGTTGCCTTCAACCCAACCTGCGGAGACACGCTGATGCACGAGCTTGACCAGATTGATATTCAGCTGCTGCACATGCTGCAAGCGGACGGGCGCATCGCCGTGGCCGAACTGGCCCAACGGGTGGGCCTGGCCGCACCCACGGTGCAGCGCCGGGTGCGCCTGCTGGAAGAGCGGGGTTACATCCGTGGCTACGCCGCTCTACTCGATCCGATCAAACTCCACCTGCCCGTCACCGCCTTTATTTTTGTGGAAACAATGGCTGGATGTGACCTTGATCAGGTTGAGGCGGATTTAATCCAGATGCCAGGCGTGCAGGAACTGCATCGGCTTATTGGTGAATGGTGCTTTCTGCTCAAGATACGCACAGCCACGCCGCAAACGCTGGAAAACATTGTCTACCAGATGCTGCGCAAGCACCCCCATGTGCGGCGCACCGAAACCACGCTAGCAACCTCGTCGCCCTACGAAACGACGCTGCTGCCGCTACCGCCATTTGAGAAGTATGAAGGATGAGGCTGTGTGAAACGTGAAACGTACTGCGTAATGCGTAATGCGTGATGCGTAATCCGTGATGCGTGATGCGTAATCCGTGAAACGTGAAACGTGAAGCGTGAAGCGTACTGTGCAATGCGTAGTGCGTAAAACGTGAAGCGTGAAACGTGAAACGTAATGCGTGAAGCGTACTGTGCAATGCGTAGTGCGTAAAACGTGAAGCGTGAAACGTGAAACGTAATGCGTGATGCGTAACTCAACACTGCTTATTCATACTTCATACATCATACTTCATACATGTACAAAGAGGAGGAGATATGAAAATTGTCACCTACGAACGACTCGTCGCCGAAGATGCCCGCCGTGCCGAATGGCGGCGGCTCGACGAAGCCATGGAAACACGCACCGAGCGACTCACGCCCGCCTCGCTGCGGGTGGCCGTCGGCCATTGGATGATCGCCATTGGCGCACGGCTCGCCGGTGAAGATAGTGTGACAGCGCATACGAAAGCTGCATAAACGACTGAAGACTGGAGATTGGAGACGAGCAAGAAACCTGCTGGCTCCCGTCTCCGGTCTCTGGTCAATCAGGAGAATTGATGTATGCTTCGCTTTGTCTATTTTGCCGTGAGTCTCTGGCTGCTGGCGCGGCGGGTGCTGCTGCTGCACCTGGCCATCGTCAACGAGGGTTCGCCCACGCCCGAGTCGGCCCACCAGATTGACGACATCAGCCTGTCGCAGGCTTTTTACGGCAGGCTGGCAGCGGGCGAGCGGGCCTTTTTCCGCTTTCGGGCGGCTGAAGATGCGCCGTTCCAGCTCAGCATGCTGGTGCCGCAGCGCTTCCACAGCGCCGGGTTTCAGCCCACCATCACGCTGCGCGGGCCAGGCCTACCTGTGGATGGACTCACGCTGGCAAGCGGCGACGAGGGCCAGCGGCTGGGCACGACCGCCTACCAGCGCACCCACCGCCTCAGCCGCACGCTTGCCGCTGGTGACTACCAGCTGGTGGTGAGCAGCCCGGTCAGCGGCGTCTACTGCATGTGCTGCGGCACCCGCGAACCAGACACCTATGCCGACGCGGCCACCAGAGCGCGGGTGCAGGCGTTGCTGGAGAGTTAGCTAACTCTAATACGTAATGCGTGATTCGTAATGGGACTGCAAAGGAAATAAGGGAAATAATTTTTTAGCATCACATTGTCATTTCCCTTATTTCCTTTATTTCCCTGCTTCTCGGTTCTCGGTTCTCGGTTCTTTCTCCGGCGTCAAGTTGCAACAGGACATCACATGAAATCCAGCCCCCGCACCGGCTACATGCTCTGCCTTTCGGCGGTACTGGCCTGGGCCGCCACTGGCCCCGGTCTTTCCTATCTGCTCGACTATTTTCAGGTGCCGCCGCTTACCCTGGCCCTCTGGCGCGATGTGATTATTGCCCTGGTGTGCGGCACGCTGCTGCTGCTGCTCAAGCCGGGGGCGCTGCGCATGGAAAGGCGCGACATGCGCAACTTCGCCCTGATTGGGGTGCTGGGGATTGGTATTTATCATGCGATTTTTGTCTATTCGGTGGCCTTAAACGGGGCGGCCCTGGCGATTGTGCTGATCTACCTGTACCCGGCGTTTGTCACCCTGGGCGCACGCATCTTTTTTAAGGAACAGATTGGCCTGCTGCACATGGCCGCCCTGCTACTGGCCCTGGCGGGCTGCGTGCTGGTGGTGCGGGCCTACGATCCCGCCCTGCTGCGCAGTTCCTGGGTCGGGGCGCTGGTTGGGGTCGCCTCGGCGATGACCCACGCCTCCTATGTGTTGTTTAACCAGCGGGCCGTCGCTCGCCACAGCCCCTGGGTTTCGCTCACGCTGACGATGTTTTTTGGGGCGCTGACGCTGGTGCTGCTTACCACGGTGATCACCGGCCCGGCGAGCCTGCTAGCGGTGGCGACGCAGCCAGAGGTTCCGGCCTGGCAGCCCTGGCTGGTGCTGGCGGCGATAGCGCTGGGGCCGACCCTGGGCGGCTACGCCCTCTTCACCATGGCCTTGCGCCACATGCCGGGCCGCACCGCCAGCCTGGTAGTGGTGCTAGAAGTGCCCGCCGCTGCACTGATTGCCTATCTGCTGCTGAACGAACGGCTGGAGCCGCTGCAACTGCTGGGCATGCTGCTGGTGCTCTGCGCCGCCGTGCTGCCCAGCCTGGAAGGCACCCTCGCTGCCCGCCGCGCCCTGCCCGCCGAACCGCTGCCGGGGGAGCAAGTGGTGGGGTAATCAGAAGAACCAAGAACCAAGAACCAAGAACCGTTGGCAGTACCGGATGTTGCAAACTGCAAACTGGCAACTGCTGATGGTTTGCCCCCGGTCTTTCATACTTCACACCTCATAATTCATAATTTCCGATGCACATCTATCCTTTTATCCTCACCGGCCTGGGCAATATTGGCCGCAATCTGTTGGAAATACTGCTTTCGCGGGGCGACATGCTGGAACGGCAGTATGGCTTTGGGCTGCGCTGCGTAGGCGTGGCCGACTCGTCGGGCGCAGCCTATGACCCGGCGGGGCTAGACATGGCGGCGCTGGTGGCCCTGAAGCGGGCGCGGCGCAGCCTGGCCGAGGTGCCCGCCTTTCAGCCCGGTTGGGACGGTATTGAGCTGACAAGAGTGGCCGAGGCCGAATTTCTGCTCGAAGCGACCCCGACGAGCCTGAGCGATGGACAGCCTGGCCTCGACATTGTGCGGACGGCGCTGCGGCGGGGCATACATGCGGTGCTGGCCAGCAAGGGGCCGCTGGTGCTGGCGTTTGGCGAACTTGAGGCGCTTTGTAGAGACGCCCCGCCGGGGCG
>JALONX010000599.1 GCA_025454695.1 Chloroflexaceae bacterium | reverse complement strand
GAGCCATAGTTGCGAATCTGCCACGACATATATGTACAAAAATGCTGTTTATATGGTAAAATAAGGCCACACTAGGAAGGCAACGCACAGCACCAGGATGCGAACCAGCACCTCGCCCGGCGCTCTGTGCAACATGTGTCTGGCATGCGAATCCTCTTTTACACCGGCAAAGGCGGCGTGGGCAAAACCAGCGTAGCCGCCGCCACCGCCCTCCGCTGCGCCCAGCGCGGCTACCGCACCATCGTCCTCAGCACCGACGCGGCCCACTCCCTGGGCGATTCGCTGGGGGTGGAACTGCGGGCCGAGCCGATTAATGTGCATCCCAACCTGTGGGCGCAGGAGATCAACGCCCTCCACGAACTTGAATCGAACTGGGGCACGGTCAAACAATATCTGGTAGATTTAATGGCCTGGCAGGGCGTCGAGTCAATTGCCCAGGGCGAGCTGTCGGTGGTGCCTGGCACGGAAGAACTCTTCAGCCTGTTGCAGATCAAGCGCCACCACGACGAGGGGCTGTACGACGTGATTGTGGTGGACGCCGCGCCCACGGGCGAGACGCTGCGGCTGCTCTCGCTGCCCGACATTTTGCGCTGGTGGATCGGGCGGCTTTTCCCTCTGGTGCGCAATCTGCTCAAGGTGGTGCGCCCGGTGGCCAAGCGCGTCACCGACATGCCCATTGCCGAGGATGATGTGCTGGCTTCGGCCCAGGGTGCCATTGACTCGCTGAGCGAGGTGCGCCAGATTCTCACCAACCAGGAAATTTGCACCGCCCGCGTGGTGATGAACCTGGAAAAAATGGTCATCCGCGAGGCCCAGCGCAGCATGACCTACCTGAGTCTCTTTGGCTACGCCGTGGATGCCGTGGTGGTGAACCGCATTCTGCCGCCGGATGTGGACGGCCACTTTGCCGCCTGGCGGGCCATGCAGCAGGAGTATGCGCCGCTGGTGGATGAGACCTTCACGCCGCTGCCCATTCTGCGTGCCCCCCACTTCAGGCGCGAGATTGTGGGCGCAGAACAGCTCAGCCAGCTGGCCGACCTGCTCTACGGCGAAAGCGACCCGGCGGCCTTTATGTATCGCGGGCCAATTCAGCGGGTGGAAAAAACCGACAAAGGCTTCGATCTGTTAGTGCCGCTGCCCTTCATCTCCGAAGACCAGGTTCACCTGGCCCAGAGCGCCGACGAACTGCTGATCTCCGTCGGCTGGCACCGCCACCGCGTCATCCTGCCGCAGACCCTCTCGCGCCTGCATGCGCAAGACGCCTTCTTTGAAGACAGCACCCTGCGCATCGTCTTCACCCGCTGAATGTAACCGCCGAGCACGCGAAGGACGCCAAGAGTTGTATAACTTCTTGGCGTCCTTCGCGTGCTCGGCGGTGAGACCGCCTCTTCGTGCTACAATAGCGCCATTCTGCAAGCTGCAATCGCAAATCTGCAATCATCCTGGGAGGTCACATGGCAACGGAGTCATTCACCGATGTCTGGATTGCGCCACTGACGCCGCTGGCATTTCTGGAACGGAGCCTGCGGGTGTTCCCTGATAAAACCGCCGTGGTCTATGGCCAGCAACGCTGGAGCTACCGCCAGTTCGAGGAGCGGGTGCGCCGCCTGGCCGGGGCACTGGCCGGGGCAGGCGTGCAACCCGGCGACCGGGTGGCTTTTCTCTGCCCCAACACGCCACCGCTGCTGGAAGCCCACTTTGCCGTGCCCATGCTCGGCGCGGTGCTGGTAGCGATCAACACCCGCCTCAACGCCGACGAGATCGCCTACATCCTTGACCACTCCGGCGCAAAAGTTCTCTGCGTAGACACCGAACTGGCCCACCTGGTAGCCGCTTCGCCAGCCAGCCTGCCAAATCTCGCGCTGACCGTGACGATTGCCGACGTGCAGGCGGGCGCACCGGGCCAGCGGCTCGACGGCCCCGAGTACGAAGCCTGGCTCGCCGCCGCCACGCCGCTGGAACAGCCTCACGCCGTGGCCGAGACCGACACCATCTCGATTAACTACACCAGCGGCACCACCGGGCGGCCCAAGGGCGTGATGTATTCGCACCGGGGAGCCTACATGAACGCGCTGGGCGAAGGGCTGGAAGTGGGCCTGACCAGCACCAGCCGCTACCTCTGGACGCTGCCGATGTTTCACTGCAACGGCTGGTGCTACACCTGGGGCGTGGTGGCCGTAGGCGGCACCCACGTCTGCCTGCGCAAGTTCGACCCGGCAACGGTGGTGCAGCTGGTGCAACACGAAGGTGTCACCCACTTCTGCGGTGCGCCCACCGTACTGATTATGCTGCTCAACAGCCCGGCAATTAAGCAGCTGAAGCTGACCACGCCGCTGCACATCGTCACCGCTGCTGCGCCGCCCTCGCCCACCATTTTGCAGGCGGTGGAAGACATGGGTGCAAAAATCACCCACGTCTACGGACTCACCGAGACCTACGGCCCTCACACCATCTGCGAGTGGCACCGTGAGTGGGACGAACTGCCCGGCGAAGAGCGCGCCCGCCTCAAGTCGCGCCAGGGCGTGCCCTACATCCACGCGGGCGGGCTGCGGGTGGTAGACGCCGACATGAACGACGTGCCCGCCGACGGCGAAACCATGGGCGAAGTGGTGATGCGCGGCAATAACGTGATGAAAGGCTACTACCGCCAGCCCGAGGCTACCGCCGAAGCCTTTCGGGGCGGCTGGTTCCACAGCGGCGACGTGGGCGTGATGCACCCCGACGGCTATATTGAGCTGCGCGACCGCAAAAAGGACATCATCATCAGCGGCGGCGAAAATATCTCCACCATCGAGGTTGAGCAGGTGATCTACCAGCACCCCGCCGTGCTGGAGGTGGCGGTGGTGGCGGTGCCCCACGAGCTGTGGGGCGAGGTGCCCAAGGCCTTTGTAACGCTGAAACAGGACAGCCAGCTGACCGAGCAGGAGCTGATTGACTTCTGCCGGGCACGCCTGGCGGCCTACAAATGCCCCAAGGCAGTGGCCTTTGGCGACCTGCCAAAAACCAGCACCGGCAAAATTCAAAAGTTCAAACTGCGCGACGCCGCGTGGCAGGGCTTTGGGAAGAAAATCAATTGAGCGGGGCACGAAATGTAAGAAGTATGATGTATGAATGAAGAGACCCATTGCACCATCAATGACGTTTCCTGTCCACGCCTATCGTTGTCACCCCGAGCGACGCGAGGGGTCTTCGCCGCATAGCGATGCAGATTCCTCTCTTCGTTCGGAATGACATGTGTACGCAGGGAGGTCAACGAAACTGGCTTTGGAGACTCAGATTACGCAGCACGCAGTCCGTAGTACGCAGTCGATCCCTGCTTTTCAGTTCTTCGCATAAGAAGCTCGCCATGCACCACATCCTCAAAACAAAACTCCAGCGCGCCTTCGGCCTCACCCGCGATCTGGTGGTTCATCTCGATGAGGCGGCGCTGGGGCTGGATTTGCCGCACCTGCCTTCTAACCCCATTTCGGGGCAGCTCTGGTGCATGGTGGGCGCTCGCGAGAGCTACACCAGGGCGATGGAGGCGGGCAGTTGGCAGGGCTTCGCATGTAGTCTCAGCACACCGGGCGTGAAGCAGGCGGTGCTAGCAGCATTGGAAAGCACGCAGCAGCGCCTGGCCGCGCTCGACTTTGCCGCGCTGAACGAGGCCGGGCTGGGGCTGGCCTTTGATCTGCTTGAGCACGAGGTGCAGCACCATGGGCAGCTGATTCGCTACATCTATGGCAACCGTCTCACCTTCCCGGCGAGTTGGAATAAGCGCTACACGGTGTAGAATCTTGTGGGTAGACATGAAGAGGAAACACACGATGAAAACGCAAGAATCGCCCCCCACCCTCTGTCTGGCGAGCATTTGCATGGACTGCGCTGATGCTGAGGTGATGGCAGCGTTCTACAGCCGACTGCTGGGCTGGGAGATTGCTGCCCGCGACACCCCGGAAGACCGCCAGGGCGGGGCGGGTTGGGTTTCCCTGCGCGACCCCGCTGGCGGCATTGGTCTGTCGTTCCAGGCCGAGGCGTGGTACCAGCCGCCGGTCTGGCCTGAGGAGCCGGGTGCGCAAACCAAGATGATCCATTTCGATATTCAGGTTGATGACCTTGCGGCGGCGGTGGCCTATGTGGTCGCAGCCGGGGGCCGCGTTGCGCCGCACCAGCCGCCAGATCGGGACGACGGCACCCTGCGGGTGATGCTTGACCCGGCGGGCCACCCCTTCTGCCTGTTTACATGAAAAGGGCGAACACGGCCTTGATCGGCATTGCGTTACATTGCGGGTAGACACATAGGTCTGCCCCTACGGCGCTGAAATTTCATCGCTCACTGTTCTCGTGGCGGGCAGGGCACCCACCACATGGCAAGGCGTCACATTGCATGGCATTGTTCCAGCATCGTAGAGCCGCAACATGTGTGAGTGCTTGTAATGTCGTACCTGAGTCGTCTTGTGTTCCCCATACCCCGGCATTTACGCCGCAAGCGGCAGGGTCAATTGGATGGGGGGCAGCTGC
>JALONX010000598.1 GCA_025454695.1 Chloroflexaceae bacterium | reverse complement strand
GTGTCGGTCTCTTTTTGTGCAAAAATGGTATACTGTGGGGTGAAGCCAGTCGCGCAATTATAGCGATTAAAACGTTGTTTACTTTTACTATTGGTGAATTATGTTTTCGCACTATAATCCCAATTTGCCCTCACCCCCTGCCCCTCTCCGCTGGGAGAGGGGTGCCCGCAGGGCGGGGTGAGGGCCAGGGGCGCGTTGAAGTAATAGACTCATCATTCATCGTTCGTCGTTCATCGTTTGCCACACGGAGCGCAGCATGTCCGAGAGTATTGTGGTGCTGGATTTTGGTTCGCAGACGGCCCAGTTGATTGTGCGGCGGGTGCGTGAACTGGGCGTCTACAGCGAGCTGTTGCCCCATGACGCCCCTGAGTCGGCGGTGCGGGCGCTCAACCCCCGTGGCATTATTCTGTCGGGCGGCCCGGCTAGTGTCTACGACCCTGGCTCGCCGCAGATGCCGGAATGGCTGCCTCAGGCGCAGCTGCCCGTGCTGGGCATTTGCTACGGCATGCAACTCCAGAGCTACGCCCTGGGCGGCGTGGTGCTGCGCCCGGATAACCGCGAATATGGCCCGGCGACGATTACGCTCAGCGCGGTGAGTCCGTTGTTTGCCGAGACGCCCGCCGAGCAGCCGGTCTGGATGAGCCACGGTGATCGCATCGAGCAGCTGCCGCCTGGGTTTCACCCCATCGCCCAGAACGAGAGCACGCCCTTCGCAGCCATGGGCGACGAGACGCGCCACTGGTACGGCGTGCAGTTTCACCCCGAAGTGGTGCATACGGCCCACGGGCGCACCCTGCTGCACAATTTTCTCTACCGCATCTGCGGCTGCCACGGCGACTGGCAACCGGCCAACTTTGTGGCCGAAGCGGTGGAACGGGTGCGTGCGCGGGTTGGCTCTGATGGGCGGGTGATCTGCGCCCTTTCCGGCGGGGTGGACTCGGCGGTGGCGGCGCTGATTATTCACCAGGCCATTGGCGAACGGCTCACATGTGTGTTTGTGGACAACGGCCTGCTGCGGCTGGGTGAGGCCGAGCAGGTGATTGACACCTTCCGCGAACACCTGCACATCCCGCTGGTGGTCGTGAACGCGGCAGAAGAGTTTCTGGCTGCCCTGGAGGGCGTGGCCGACCCGGAGCGCAAGCGCAAAATCATCGGCGAGAAGTTTATTCGCATCTTCGAGCGCGAGGCCCGCCGCCTGGGTGATGCAAAGTTTCTGGCTCAGGGCACGCTCTACCCGGATGTGATTGAGAGCAGCGCCCCCGACCGCAAAAAGGGCGTGACGATTAAGACTCACCACAACGTGGGCGGCCTGCCCGCCGACATGCAGATGGAGCTGGTGGAGCCGTTGCGCTACATGTTTAAGGACGAAGTGCGGGCCGCCGGGCTGGCCCTGGGCCTGCCGGAAGATTGGGTCTGGCGGCATCCCTTCCCTGGCCCCGGCCTGGCGGTGCGTCTGCTTGGCCCGGTCAGCTGGCCGCGCCTGGAAACGTTGCGCAAGGCCGACAACATTTTTATCAGCGAACTGAAGGCGGCGGGCCTCTATCGCTCAACGCAGCAGGCCTTTGCGGTGCTGCTGCCGGTGCAGAGCGTGGGCGTGATGGGCGACGGGCGCACCTACGCCGACACCATCGCGCTGCGGGCGGTGACGACGGAGGATTTTATGACCGCAGACTGGGCGCGGCTGCCCTACGATCTGCTGGCCCGCATCAGCAGCCGCATTGTTAACGAGGTGGACGGGGTGAACCGCGTGGTCTACGACATTTCTTCCAAGCCCCCCGCTACCATCGAATGGGAGTGAAACGATTTACGATTTTGGATTGACGATTGACGATTGCAAGAACGGTTAATCGTCAATCGTCAATCGTCAATCTACAATGAAACGACTAATCCCTGTCCTCATCGCCATAGTTATTCTGTCGGCTTGCGCCGGGGAACCAGCGGTGCAGCGACCCACGCCGCCCCCGCCGCCGCCTGCGACGGTTGAGGCGACGCCGCTGCTCCAGGGCACGCCGATTGTGGCGACGCCAAGCCAGCCCACGCCTACGGCCCAGGCCGTGGTTGGCATGCAGCCCAGCCCGACGGCGCAGGCGGCGGTGGGTCAGCCCAGCCCGACGGCGGTTGCCCTGCCCAATGCCACCGCTCTGCCTGCTGCCACCGCCGGGGCGCAACCGGCCCCGGCTCAGCCGGGAGCGCAGGTGCTGCCCGCGCCGCTCTACTTTATTGACGAGGGCCAGATCCAGCGGCTGGAAAGCGATGGCCGCACTCGCCGGGCCGTCACGGGCGAAGCGGCCCCGAATCGCAGCGGTGCCATTCGTGAGTTCGATGTCTCGCCCACCGACGGCACGCTGGCCTACGTGCTGGCCGACGGCTCGACGCTGGTGCAGACCGACAGCCAGGGCCAGAACCGGCAGGTGTTGCTGGCCATGCCGGAGGCCCAGATCGGCTTCCCACGCTGGTCGCCCGATGGCCGGGGGCTGGCGGTGCGGCTCTCGCCCCGCAATGCGGGCGCGTTTCCCAGCGGGGTCTATTTTGTGGAAGCGGCCCGCCCCCAGCCTGCCGCGCCAGCGCCCCAGCCCACCCCGGCGAACCAGATTTTTCTGCCCCAGGTGGCGGTGGGCGGCCTGCCCCGCATGCTCGTGCCCGACGATGTAGCCACGGTGGACGAGAAGCCCGACGCGCTGTTCTACGCCCCGGCCCAGTGGTCGCCCGACGGTAACTATCTGCTGCTCAACGGCCAGCGCCAGTATGGCAACTTCTGCATCATTGCCGTGCAAGATTTTGTGCGCAGCACGCTCACCATCCCCAGGGCCAACCTGCCCGAGCGCGATGACGCCGTGACCCGCTGCAATGAGGCCACATGGAATAGCAACGGTTCGAATGTGCTGCTGAACTTGCAGATACTCGGCCTGCCGGTGACAGCGCCAGGGATGTGGCGGATGGAACCAAACGACAAAAACATCATTGGACTGTTGCCAACCGAAGCGGACGGCCAGTTTAATGTGCCCGCCTCGGCTCACGACGGCGGCGACGGCTGGCTCTATATGTTCCTGAGCCGCACCACCCAGCAGCCCGACCCGACCTACAGCCCGCCGTTGCGCTTCAGCATGTACCGCATGCTGGCCGGGGGCGGCCCGCTGGAACAACTCCGCCCAGAGCAAGACCGGCTGCGGGAAGTGCTGTGGAGCCGTGGCACCAGCGGCGCAGCCGTGATCAAACTGGCGACCACTGGCCAGACCCTGGTGTGGGTGCCCACCAGCGGGCCAGAAGTGCTGCTGCCCGCCAGCGGAGCCGACCTGCGCGATCTGCGTTGGGGCGTGGGGCAGTAGCGTTGTGGGAGTGTGACTCATAATGCGTAATCCGTAATGCGTACTCCGTACTCCGTACTCCGTACTTATGAATTGTATGATTGGTTCCGGTCTTCGGTCTTCGGTCTTTGGTCTTCGGTCAATCGTCAATCGTCAATTGTATGATTGGCCCCGGTCTTCGGTCTCCCGTCTCCGGTCACTCGTAACTCGTAACTCGTAACTCGTAATTCATCATGTCAAGCGCCCCAGCCAAACTGATTCTCTGCGGCGAGCACGCCGTGGTCTACGGGCGACCGGCCCTGGCCATGCCGTTGTCGGGCATCCGCGCCCAGGCTTTGGTGGCGGCAGCGGCCCCCGGCAGCGGCGTTCACATCCACGCCCCCGACCTGGGCGAAACCTGGCGGGCCAGCCCAACCAGCGATGAACCGCTGAGCGCCCTGGTGTTTGCCACCCTGGCCCACCTCCACGCACCCGCCCCCGACGTGACGGTAACGCTGACCTCGGCTATCCCCATTGCCAGCGGCATGGGCAGCGGCGCGGCCATCGCCACCGCCCTGGTGCGGGGGCTGGCGGCCCACCTGGGCCAGGCGCTCCTGGCGGCGGAGGTCTCGGCGCTGGTGTATGCCAGCGAACAGCGCTTCCACGGCACACCCAGCGGCATTGACAACACCGTGATCGCGTTTGAGCAGCCGATCTGGTTTCAACGGCGTGTAGGGGCGAACCTTGTGTTCGCCCAACCCGAGAGCCGTGAACCCATTATCGAGCCAATCACCATTGCCGCGCCCTTCACGCTGCTGATTGGCGACACGGGCGTGCGCAGCGCCACCCGCCTGCCCGTCGGCGAGGTGCGGCGACGCTGGCAGGAAGAGCAGGCTCGCTACGAGTCGCTTTTCGACCAAGTGGCTGACCTGGTGGTGCAGATGCGCGATGCGCTGGCAAGGGGCGATAGTGACGGCCTTGGCCCGCTGCTTAACGCCAATCATGCACTGCTAGAGACCATCGGCGTCTCATCGCCGGAGCTGGAGCGGCTGGTGGCGGCGGCCCGGGCGGCGGGGGCCGCTGGCGCAAAACTCTCTGGCGCAGGCTGGGGCGGCGTGATGCTGGCCCTGGTAGACGCCAGCACGAGCGACCGTGTGGCTCAGGCGCTGCGGCAGGCGGGCGCGGTGCGCGTGCTGGAAACGCGGGTTGGCGCATAGCAAGT
>JALONX010000597.1 GCA_025454695.1 Chloroflexaceae bacterium | reverse complement strand
CGGTGGCCCAGGGCGAATTTCACCGTTTCGACGGCCAGTTCCAAGCTGTAGCAGCCTAGCAAGAAGAGGCGCAGCAGCAGAGCAAACCAGGGGCCATACCACATGCGGGCCAGGCGCAGCTTGCTCTGCTGAAAGTTGAGATGCCGCGCCGTAATCGCCTGCTCGCTGCTCTTGCCCTCGTGGTGGATGATAACCGACTCGGGCAAATACATAATTGACCGGAGACCGGAGACCGGAGACCGGAGACCGAAGTTGGCAGTTTGCAGTTCGCACTTGGCTCTGGAAGTCGTTGCAGAAACTGCCAACTGCAAACTGGAAACTGCAAACGGTTCTTGCAACCGCCATTGCCATTCCAGCTCTTCGCTGTACATAAAGAAGCCCTCGTCGAGGGGGCCAGCTCTGGTGATGGCCGCGCTCCGCACCAGCAGCGCTGCCCCCACCAGCCAGTCCACTGCATGAGTCCGCGTGTCGGGCTGGTCGGCGTAGTGGTAGCGGCGTGCCCAGGGGTTTTGGGGCCAGAGCCGTTCCAAGGGCGTGCTTTCCCAAAAAAAGGTGAGCCGGGTGGGAAAGCGCCGCCGCGACGACTGCACGCTGCTATCGGCGTAGCGCAACTGGGGGCCGACGGCGATGAGTTGCGGGTTGGCCGCCATGTGGCGCACCAGGCGCGGAATCGCATCGCCCACCGGCTCAGTGTCGGGGTTCAGCAGCAGGACGTAGTCAGGAGACGAGGGGACAAGGGGATGGGGAGATGGGGAGATGGGGAGATGGGGAGATGGGGAGATGGGGAGAGGAACAGTTTCTCCTGTTCTCCTGTTCTCTTGTTCTCCTGTTCTCCTGTTCTCCTGTTCTCCTCGTCTCAAAACTCGGCGCAGGGCCAGGTTATTGCCGCCTGCAAAGCCCAGATTCGCCCCTGCTTCCAGCAACGTCACATGGGGAAACTCGGCCCGGAGCATGGCGGGCGTGGCGTCGCTGCTGCCGTTGTCCACCACGATGATCTCGTAGCCGATGCCGCTGCCCGCCAGCGAGGCTGCGGTGGCCTGGAGGCAGCGCCGCAGCAGGTCACGTACATTCCACGAGACGATGATGATGGCCAGATTGGGTGCGGTTGTTGTCACAGAGGTGTTGCTACAGAGATGTTTGTCACGGAGGTTCTGCCACAGAGACCACAGAGGTCACGGAGGTTTTCTAATAGCAGACAATCGAAAACCAGGGTTTGCGCCAAGCACCATCATCAGAAATACATGCTATCTCAACATCTTCTATTGTTTGAGCGGCGCTGTGTTCTCTGTGCCTCTGTGGCAAACCTGCTACTGCAACCCGGCTACCAGCCCGGCGTATTTGTCGGCCAGCACGCGGGCCTGCTCGTCGTTGCTGCCTTCGGCATACACATGGAAAAACGGGCCATCCGGGTCGGGCAGAATCAGCACCCACTCGTGCCCCAGGTTGATTTTAATGCCGTCAACCTGGTCGGTCTGCCGTTCCTGGTATTGCTGGTTGAGAATCCGCATCACCTTGCCTTTGTTTTCCCAACGGCAGGGCACTCGCGTCTGGTACATGTGGTAGGCGGGCAGGCTTTGCACCACCTCGCTGAGGCTGGTTTCGTTCAGCGTCAGCAGCTCCATCACCTTGACCACGGTAAACAGGCCGTCGGCCACCGGGTAGAACGAGGGGATGATGTAGTTGCCCGTGCCATCGCCAAGCAGCAGCAGGTCGGGGTGCTCGGTAGCGATCTGCATGAGTGCGCCCAGGGTGGCCTTGGTGCGGATGACCGTGCCGCCGTAGCGGGTGGCAATCTCCTCAAAGGCACGCGGCGCGGTGACGGGCACGGCGACCTTGCCGCCAGGGTGGCTCTTGAGCGTGAGCGCGGTGAGGGCGGCCAGGGCTTGCAGGTTGGGCAGGCGGCGGCCCCGGTCATCCACCAGAAAGACCTTTTCGCCGCTCTGGTCGAGCCGCACGCCCATGTTCGCTTTCAGCACGGGCGTGATCTGGGCCAGCCGGTGCATGGCTTCCTCGAACTGGGCCGTGGTCTGCACCATCTGTTGTTCGTCGTTGTTGACGTTTAGTTCTACCAGGTCAACCTTGAGCCGACGCAGAATGGCTGACAGCACCGTGTTGGCGTTGGCGTAGTCAATCACGAGGTTGAAGTGGCGGGCGATGCGTTCTAGCGCTTCGGGGTGCAGTGACTTGACAAACCCGGCGATGTAGGTTTCCTCGACATTGCGGGCGTAGTCAATACGGCCAATCTCGTCCAGGTAGGCCCGGCGGTAGTCTTCTCGAAAAAAGGTGTTTTCGATCTTCCGTTCAGCGTTGCTGGTGATGTCTAGCCCGCGCTCGTCGAAGAATTTCACTTCGACCACTCGGCCATCGCCGGGCGCAAGCCGCACATGGATGCCGCCGACGGCGCTGCTGGCGTGGGTGAAGTAGCGAGCCACCGGCAAGGGCACACTTTGCAGGTCGGACACGTTGATGCCAGCGGAGGGCAGCCCGGCGATGATGCCCCGCTTCAGCATGCGGGGGGTGAAGTGGGCGTCGCGGTTGATGGTGACGTTGGAGCCAGGTGGCAGGGTTGCGCCATAGGCGGCCCCCAGGCGTGCGCACAGTTCGGGCGTGATCTCTATATTGACCAGGCCGGTGATGCCGTGGCGACCAAACAGCACCCGCCGCCCCTGGTTGCCCCAGATAATGCTGCTGGCCACGGTTGCGCCGTCGTCCACCTCTTTGCTGGGCCAGATTTTGACATTGGGTTGGATGACGGCCCCGCTGCCAATTTGCACGCCGTCGCCCGCAACCGCCCCTTCAAAGAGCATGGCCCGACTGCGGATGTTGCACTGCCGCAACACAATCGCGCCGCGCAGCTCGGCTCGTTCGCCAATGTAGGAGTTGCGCCAGATAATCGAGCGGTCAATCGTGGCCCGTGCGTCCACAATTGTGTAGTCGCGAATGACCGACGGCCCATGCACAATCGCCCCGGCCTTGATTTTTGCGCCGTGGCCGAGGTAGATCGGCCCGTGGAGCTGGGCGTCGGCGGCAATTTCGGCGTCGCCATCTACCCACACGCCCCCGCCAATGTGCTGACCCACCCGTGGCAGGTGAACTTTGTCTTGCAGATAGTCGGCGCAGGCCCGCATGTACTCTTCAATCGAGCCAACGTCTGTCCAGTAGCCTTCGGCCACATAGCCTTGAATTTTGTCCTGCTTGCGCAGCATGCGCGGAAAAACATCCCGCGACCAGTCCACCATTTTGCCCTTTTCCACATACGCTAGCACTTCGGGATCAAGGACGTAGATGCCGGTGTTCACCGTGTCGGAAAAAACTTCGCCCCAGCTGGGCTTTTCCAGAAACTGGCGCACATTGCCTTCGTCGTCGGTGATCACCACACCGAAATCAAGCGGGTTGGGCACCCGCGTCAGCGTCAGCGTGGCCATGGACTTGGTGCTGAGGTGGTGGTCAATAATCTGGCTGAGGTTGAAGTCGGTCATCGCATCGCCGGAGATGACCAGAAACGGCTCTTTCAGCAGGTGTTCAGCATTTTTCACGCTGCCCGCCGTGCCAAGGGGAATTTCTTCCAGCGAATAGGTGATGGAGACGCCGTAGTTGCTGCCGTCGCCGTAATAGTCTTGAATGACATTGGCCAGGTACTGCACGGTAATAATAATGTCGGTGATCCCGTGCAGTTTCAGCAGTTCGATGATATGCAGAATCACATGCCGATCCACCAGGGCGACCATGGGCTTGGGGCGGTTGATGGTGAGCGGGCGCAGGCGGGTGCCTTCGCCTCCGGCCATAACGACAGCTTTCACGGCACGTCTCCTCGGCGGTGCAGCGTTGTGGGTGCATGCGGGCAACGCTGCGACGGGTGTGATGTGTGCTCTGCACAACTCTATGCGGCCCGGCGGGGAGGTGGTGCGACGGGATGTTGGGCGGCGCTGTGCGGCTTCAGTATAGCATGGCGTTACGGCGGGGGCAAGACATGTGGCGAACAGTGCAGGACTCAGGGCGTTCCGGCGAGGAACCAGTGGGCTGAGATAACATTTTTTTTAGCCGCGCCCAATTTTGCACAAAGCTACGTTTAGGTGGACATCAGCCACTCAGGGAGAAGATGCTGCGTATTTCAACATGGGTACATGTATCCATGCAGCGTGAGCGGCGGGCTGTGTCATGTGTTGTTCCAGGTTCAAACTGTTCGCGTATTCACCGTTGAATACACCGTCAACCACAGGAGGATTGTATGCCTATCACGTTTCTTTCTCGCCGCAGGGCACACAGCTATGGGCTGCTGATGCTATTTGCTCTGGTGTTAGCCCTGGCCTCCGGGTTTGTGTTCTGGTCACACGGCTATGCTGCCGTGATCACAGTAAATACCACCGCAGACGAATTAAACACGGATGGTGACTGCTCGTTGCGTGAGGCGATTGCAACGTTCAATGATGATGTTGCGGTTGATGCGTGCCCGAATGATGCCGCAGATGATACGATTATTGTGCCTGCTGGTACCTTTACCCTTACGGC
>JALONX010000596.1 GCA_025454695.1 Chloroflexaceae bacterium | reverse complement strand
GAAGGGGCCGCCGCCACGCTTACGGTGGGCGCAAACGGGGTTATCAGCGACTACGTGCCGCTGCCCGCACTGCCCGCGCAAACGGGCTACGTGTTTCAGCTGACGAGGTAGGAGAACCGTATGGATTGGAGCAGCATCTTCGACGAACGTTACCCGCAGCCACCAGCCACGGAGGAAGAATTGGGTACGTTCGTTGGCACGCTCCGTGAGCCATTGTCAGCGCGAGAACTAGAGGAAATACGAAAGTCGGCTGCGGTGAACCCGTTTCCCCCGTCCGACCCATTGTATGGGACATACAAACCAATTGACCCGACCCAATGGCGCTTACCAGAAGCGGAATTACCCACCAGTTATCTAGATTTTCTGCGCTACTCAAATGGTGGTGAATTTCGCAGCGGAAGGCGGTGGTTCCAGTTCTTCCCCGCGCTTAATGAGCAATTCGGCGTCCGGGCAATGCTGCTTGCTTACGAAATTCCCGAGTACATGCCCCAGGCTTTGCCATTTGCATTTAACGGCGGCGGCACGTTCTACCTCTTCGATCTCCGCAATGGGATGACAAATGGAGAATACCCGATAGTTGTGTCCCACGCCGGTTCTTTGGGCTGGGAGCAAGACAACCACCGAAACATTGCAACCACATTTGTCGAAGCATGTCGCGATGGCTGGGCAATAGATTGATTTCCACCGGAATCTAATGCAATGCACCGTTTTATTCCGTGGCGTCGCCTGCCGTGCAGATGCAATGAAGTTTCTCCTACGGTCGGAATGACATTGCTTTCAGCGCAATCTACGACCCGCCTGCGGTAAAACCTTTTAACGAAGAAACGCCTCATGCAACCCGCCGTCTACGGTGAGAATCTGGCCGGTGGTCTGGCGTAGCCGGTTGCTGAGCAGCAGAAAAAAGGCTTCGGCCTGGTCGCCGGGGGTGATGGGCCGCTTCAACAGGGTGCGTTCGGCATAAAATTGAGCCAGCCGCTCCGTCAGCGCCTCGGTCGGCTCGTCGTCGCGGTAGGCCAGGCCATATTTTGCCAGCGAGGCGATGACCCGTTCGCGGGGGAACATGCCGCTGCTCTGCACCACCGTTGCCGGGGCCACGCCATTAACCCGTACCAGCGGCGCGAGTTCCAGCGCCAGCTCGCGCACCAGGTGGTTGGCCGCCGCCTTGCTCGTGTCGTAGGCCAGCGAGCCTTTTTTGGGCACCACCCCGTTGACCGACGAGGTGAGCACCAGGCTGGCGGGCAGCGCCTGTTCGCGCCAGAGCCGGGCCGCTTCGTCGGCAACGAGATAGGAACCAGTCACATTGACCGCAAAGGTCAGCGCCCACTGCTCGTCGCGGATGCGGCCGCTTGTGTCAGGAGCGACAAAAATCCCCGCTGTCACCGCAATCGCATCCAGCCCGCCATAGGCCAGCGTCACATGGTCGAGCATTTCGCGCACACTCTCGCGGCGGGTAATGTCGGCGGGCAGGCCCAGGGCCGGGCCACAGGCCGAAATGCCGCTGCCCGCTACGCCAATGCCGGGGCCGTGGGCGGCGGTAATAGCCTGAGCAGTGGACTCAGCCGCCGCCTGGTCTTTGTCTACACAGACCACCTGGGCACCTTCGTTGGCCAGACGCAGGGCCACTTCGCGGCCAATGCCGCTGCCGCCGCCCACCACGGCAATAATCTGGCGGGCCAACTCTTTTTCCGGCGGCATGCGCCGCAGCTTGGCCTCCTCCAACTGCCAGTATTCGATGTCGAAGGCTTCCTGAAGCGGCAGCGCGGTGTAGGAGTCAATCGTTTCAGCGCCCCGCATCACCTCAATCGCGCAGGTGTAAAACTCGGCGGTGACGCGGGACTCACTCTTGTCTTTGCCCCATGCGATCATGCCCAGGCCGGGAATCAGGATAACCGTGGGGTTGGCGTCGCGCATCGGCGGCGAGTCGGGGCGTTGGTGGCGCTCGTAGTAGCGGCGGTAGTCGTCGCGATAGCGGGCCAGCCCGGCGCTCAGTTTCGCCTTGAGGGTTGGCACATCCTCGGTTTGCGGGTTCCAGTCCACATACAGCGGCTTGATTTTGGTGCGCAAAAAGTGGTCAGGGCAGCTGGTACCCAGTTCGGCCAGGCGCGGCCCATCCACACTGTTGACAAAGCGCAGCGTGGCCTCATCATCCTGCATAGTGCCTACCATGCGTCCGTGCTGGCTCACCTGGCCCCGCAGCGTGGGGAGAATGGCGGTAAACACGGTTCGCCGCTCAGCCTCGGCCAGGCTCTGGTAGCGCTGGCCGCCAAAGGTCTGCTCGCCCCGGTCGCGGGCGGCGATAAAGCGGGCGGCCCGTTCGATCAACGCAAGCGTCAGCTCGTAGCAGGCCGTGTCATCGTCGGCCCAGTTAATCAGGCCGTGGCCGCCCAGAATGACGCCCTTCGCCTGGGGCTGTTCGCGGCAAATCTGGGCCAGCTTCAGGCCGAGATCGAAGCCAGGGCGCTGCCAGGGCATCCAGATCACCTCGTCGCCGTAGATCTCCTGTGTGAGTCGCTCGGCGTTGGCGGCGGCAGCCACGGCGATAACGGCGTTGGGATGCATGTGGTCAACATGGCGGTAGGGCACAAAGGCGTGCAGCGGCGTGTCAATCGAGGAAGGGCGCGGGTTGAGGTTGAAGGTGCAGTGGGGGTAGAAACCCACCATAGCGTCCTCGATGGCGCTTTTGGGGCCGCGCTGGGGGGCCTGCTGGTAGCGGGGCTGCAAGCCGAGCAGTTTTTCCATGTACAGCGAGGCGAAATGTTCGCGTTTGCTCGTCCGCAGGTCGCCGCCCGAGCCTTTTACCCACAGCACCTCAACAGCTTCGCCCGTCAGCGGGTCGGCCGTGGCGATTTTGGAGGAGGTGTTGCCGCCGCCAGTGTTGGTGATGCGCTGGTCGCTGCCGAGCAGGTTTGAGCGGTAAACCAGCCGCTCCACCGGGTCGAGCCGGGCGGCGTGGCTATCGTCCCAGCCGTAGGTTACAGCGGAAAAGCGTGCGGGATCAGTCGTCATAGTGATTTGTAGTAGCTCTCACAAAGGCACAAGTTTGGTATAGCGTTTGTTTGCAACCCCTGGTGGCTTTGTGCCTTTGTGAGAGGCCGAAAAAAGCTCACCCACGGGTGGCCAGCACCTGGGTTTCGTAGCAGCGAATGTCAGCCAGAAAAGCGCCCCCAACTGGTACGTCGTTGCGCATGCAGAAGGCGTCCCAGACTGCCGCCCAGGGCAGGCCTTTGGTTTCTTCCAGCAGGGCCAGCCGCCCCGTGTGGTCGCCCGCCTGTTCCAGCGCCCGCAACTCGGCGGCAGGTTCCAGCAGGGCCAGCAGCAGGGCACGCTGGGCGTTGCGGGTGCCAATCACCCAGGCGGCTACCCGGTTGATGCTGGCATCGAAGTAGTCCAGGCCAATATGAGTCCGCCCCAGGAAATCGCCCCGCACCAACTCCTGCATGATAGCCTGAAGATCGTCGCTGAAAGTCACCACGTGGTCGCTGTCCCAGCGCACCCCACGACTCACATGGAGCAGCAGGCGCGGCACCGCCAGCAGCACCGCCGAGATTTTGTCGGCAATGCTTTCGGTGGGATGGAAGTGCCCGGCGTCGAGGCAGAGCAACAGGTCGTTGCGGCGGGCGGCATAGCCGAGATAAAACTCGTGGGAGCCGACAGTGTAGCTTTCCAGGCCCAGCCCAAACAGCTTGCCCTCCACTGCGTCGTAGGTGTGGCTACGGTCAACCGGGGCGCGCAAAATCTGGTCAAGCGACTCAGCCAGGCGCTGGCGCGGGCCGAGCCGGTCAAAAGGCGTGTCCTTGTAGCCGTCGGGAATCCAGATATTGGTGACGCAAGGCGTGCCCAGGGCCACCCCAAAGGCGGCGCCGATCTGGCGGCAAACGATGCAGTGTTCCACCCAGAACTGGCGAATGGCCGGGTCGGGGCTGGCAAGAGTGAAGCCCGCAGCGGCCAGCGGGTGCGCAAAGCATGTCGGGTTAAAATCTATGCCCCGGCCCGCCGCTCTGGCCCAGTCAACCCAGGCCGCAAAATGCTCGGGGCCAAGCTGGTTACGCTCCATCGGCCTGCCGCCGGTTTCGGCGTAGATGGCATGCAGATTAAGGCGGTGGCGACTGGGGATGAGGCGGAAGGCCATGTCCAGGTCGCTGCGCAACTCGTCGGCGTTGCGGGCTTTGCCGGGATAGTTACCGGTGGCCGCAATGCCGCCTTCAAGGCCGCCACCGGGGTTCTCAAAGCCGCCCACGTCGTCGCCCTGCCAGCAGTGCAGGCTGATGCTGGTGGCAGCCAGCGTGGCCAGGGCCGCCTCGGTGTCAACGCCCAGGGTGGCGTAACGCTCGCGGGCCAGGCCATAGGCCGCTTCAACCTGGGCCGGGGTGGGGTAGAGCATAGGCGACTCCTCAAGTTACGAGTTACGAGTTGCGAGTTTTCGGAGACAGCTCCCAGTTTGTAGTTGGCACATAGCTCACGAGTCTGTCAATGCAGTTTTTGCGCAGTGCCCATCCATATCACCCTGACCGCAG
>JALONX010000035.1 GCA_025454695.1 Chloroflexaceae bacterium | reverse complement strand
CGCCGCAGCGCTCCGTGCGCAGGGCGGCTGGGGCATGTGGCCACCCGACCAGGCCGAGCACGACCGCGACAGCGCCCGCGCCCGCAGCCAGGTGAGCGCCGCCCACTGGCAGGCCGCATGGCACGCAGGCCAGCGCATGAACCTGACCCAGGCCCTGACCGAAGCCGTCGGCGAAGCGCGGGTGGCGCAGGCGGCGTAGGAGTGACGAGTGACGAGTGACGAGTGACGAGTGAACGGATTACGCAGTACGCAGTACGCAGTACGTAGTACGCAGTACATAATTTTGCTTTGTCGATTTTTTGTCCACATGCCCCTGCTATGCTGCGCCTACGCATGTTGGAAATTGCCAATCCAACATCCAACACCCACAATCGTAACAAGGAGCATGCCATGTCCATCGCCGCGAACAAAGCCCTGCTCGCTACCCTGTTTGAGGCCATCAATCGGGGGGATTTCGCCAGGTTAGATGATCATCCCGGCTTCTGGGAAACGCGCCAGGTGGTGCCGCCAGCCCACGCCATCTTCCACAACTGGCGCACCACGCTGCTGCACCAGATTGCCGAAGACAACAAGGTGTTTAGCTATGGCAACATTCAGATGACCCACGCCCGCCCATGCGCCGGGGTTGCCACAACCGGCACCCGCGTCACCATCGAGATCTTCAGCCTCGATCAGGTGGCCGATGGCCTGGTGACGGAACACAACAGTAGCGCCAGCTGGACATCCGTTTTTCGCCAGATTGGCATGGCAGGTTTTGCCGACTGGCCGCTGGTGCCGTCCCGCTCGCTGCCACCGTCCAACGGCTACATGGCCCACGGAGCTGGCCGTCTGGCCCACCATAAAGGGGTTGTCCATCATCTCCTCCAGCAGACGGCAACGGGCGAGGCGGTTGCGCCCTATCGCGGGGTTGATGGGCTTCGCTACGATTTTGCCGTGCTGCGGGCCGCTTTTCCCGACCTGCACTATGAAACCACCATGCAGGTTGCCGAGGGCCAACTGGTGGGCACCCGAGCGACCATGCAGGGCACCCACACCAACCCGCTCTACACCATTGAGCCGAGCGGGCGAACGCTCCGTTGGGATCACTACAGCATGGCCGCCGTGCAGGACGGGCAGGTGGTTGCCGCCCTGGGACTCACCGATTGGAATGCGCTGCTGGGGCAGTTGGGCATGTTTCCGGCCCTTGCCGCCGAGGTGCAAGGCTAGCCACAGAGAACCCAGAGGGCACAGCGATGTTGCCTTCTGGGTATCCCGTGTCTGCATCCGTGAAGGGAATGGCTCAAGGGTGGTGATCAAGGTTCAGTGGTCGGAGCCATGGTTCGGCGTGCAGACCGATTTCGACATCTCCCTGGTGGATGAACAGAACACCAGGCTGGCCCGTTCTGAACATGGGCTGGGACTTGCACCCTTTGAAGCCCTCAGGTACGATAATAGCGTAGGGGCTGAACATGCCGACCAGGAGACGCAAGACATCGCTGGGCCACCGATGTCCGACCACGCCTCGGCGGCTGACACGATCAATAGGGGAGGCGTATGAGTCACATATTCTTGCATGGCGGCGGTGATGACCCAACGCAGCGTCAGGCCACCTTTGGGCGTTTTGTGCAACTGCTTCCTCAAGCAGGTACGGCATCTCTGGCACTGGTAGTGGCAGAAGCGACCGACGCTGATCGGCAGGCAAGTTTCGGCGACTACCGTGCTATTTTTGAGGCCCTTGGGGTGCCCGCCAGCCAGATCGCCCCGGTCTTCGTCTCGCCACAAACACCCTTACAGCGCCACATGCTTGAAACCCTGCAACCAGGTGGTGTGTTTGTCTGCGGTGGGGCAACACCCTACTATCACCAGTCCCTCTGCGGCGAGCCTGGTTGGGTGCGCTATCTCGCTGAGGCGAACATTCCTTACGGCGGCACCTCAGCGGGGGCGGCCATTGCAAGTGGTACGGCTATCCTTGGTGGCTGGCAGGCCCTGCGGAGCACCACGCGGCCAATCCTGTTTCAAGGAGCAAGCGAAGGGCTTGATCTGCTCACCGTGCAGCCGGGGTTGGGGCTGGTGCCCTGGGCTGTTGATGTGCATGCCAGCCAGTGGGGCACGCTGCTCCGCCTCGTGCATGCGGTTGAACTGGGGCTGGTCTCGGCAGGATGGGCCATTGACGAAAATACGGCGCTCATCGTCCGTGAGGGTGAGACCCGTGTCGTTGGCTCTGGCCATGCCTATTGTGTTGTGCCTGGAAGCGCCCGCGCCGTCAGTGTGACAATGCATACGGTTGACCAGGGGTAGCTGCTGGAAACCAGAAACGGTAGCAGAAGAAAGTGGTTGCACCAGGGCGGAGGACGATATGGATACACAGCCGGTGAGCGCCTCGCCAACAATTGACCAGTATCTCGATCACGAACAGGTGTTTCGCCGTCTCTTCGCCCATTCGGCGGATGCGATGCTGCTGCTGGACGGTGACCGCTTTATTGCCTGCAACCTGGCAGCGGTGCAGCTGCTCGGCTATGAGTCCGTCGCGGCGTTGCTCAACACCCACCCCGCCGATCTGTCGCCGCCACAGCAGCCCGATGGCCAGCCCTCGCGCGACAAGGCAGCAGCGTCTATCGCCATTGCCCACGCCCAGGGCAGCCTGCGCTTTGAATGGACGCACCTGCGCCGCGATGGCAGCACTATTCCAGTAGAAGTGCTGCTCACCGCCGTGCCCATCAATCAGCACACCATTCTGCATGTCGTCTGGCGCGATATTTCCGAACGGGTGCGGGCACAGGCAGCTCTGGAGCAGCGGGTGGCCGAGCGCACCCACGAAAGCCTCCAGCGCCGCCAGATTGCCCAGGGCATGCATGATATGCTCACCATCCTCAGCTCCGACCGCCCACTCGGCGACATGCTGGACTACCTGGTGCTGCATGCGGGCCGCTTGCTTGCGGCTGATGCAGTTGCGCTCTTTCAGCTTCAACCAAACAACGGCCACCTGGAAGTCCGTGCATCTCAGGGGTTGGACGCCCGCTACGATTCGCTCCAGATTCCGGTTGGCGAGTGTGTGACGGGGCGGGCCGTGACCGAGCGCCGCCCGCTGGCGGTTGATCATCTTGCCCGGATGCTCCAGGGGCAGCCCAGCACCGCGCCGCCGTTTCTGGTGGCGCCCTTTTTGCTCGCGGGCCAGTTTCAGGGTGTGCTGGCGTTGCCGCTGCTGGCGCGGGACACGATCTATGGTGCCCTGACTGTTTACTATCGGCAGCCGCACACCTTTACGGATGAGGAGATTCGGCTGGCGGCGGCACTGAGTGACCAGGGGGCGCTGGCGATTGAGAATGCGCGCCTGCGGGAGCAGATCGCTGATGCGGCCATTGCCGCCGAGCGCAACCGGATTGCCCGCGATCTGCACGACTCGGTGACGCAAACGCTGTTTTCGGCCAGCCTGATGGCCGATGTGTTGCCGCAAACTTTTGCCAACGACCCGGCTGCCGGGCTGCGGCGGCTGGAAGAAGTGCGCCTGCTCACGGCGGGTGCCCTGGCCGAGATGCGTACCATGTTGCTGGAGTTACGTCCCGCAGCGTTGCGCGAGGTCTCGCTGCCGGAACTGCTGCGCCAGCTGGTGACGGCCACCAGTGCCCGCGGCCATGTGCCGATTGACCTGGAGCTGGACGGGGTGGGCGACCCGCCGCTGCCGTTGCCGGACGCGGTGCATGGCGCGCTGTACCGGATTGCCCAGGAGAGCCTGAACAATGTGGCCCGCCACGCCCGGGCCAGCCACGCCCGCGTGACCCTGCGCTACGGACGGGCGGTGCGGGCACGGCCCGGTAGCCCGCCCACCAGTGTGGTGCTGGTGGTGGAGGACGATGGCAAGGGCTTTCAGCCGCTGCTGGTGCCGCCCAGTCACCTGGGCCTGGCGATTATGCGCGAGCGTGCCCAGGAGATTGGCGCTACCCTGACGGTGACGAGCGCCCCCGGCCAGGGCACGCAGGTGCGGGTGCGTTGGCAGGCCCGCTGACGTGCCTGCTACTGCCCTTCCAGCAATGCTGGGCGATAAAGCATCACCGACAGCGTGCTGTGGGTAATCACCTGGCGAGCGACACTGCCCATCAGCAGGCGGGCCAGGCCGCCGTGGCCGTGGGTAGTCATGGCCACCAGGTCAACGCCGTGGTCGCGGGCAAAGCTAATGATGACCTCGTGGGGCAGGCCGTAGCGCACGGCGGTGGCCACGTCTACGCCTGCGTTGCACATGCGCCCCGCCACACCGTTGAGGTAGCTGCGGGCGTTGGCCCGCCACTGGGCCAGCCGTGCCCCATCCTGCGGGTCGTGGCTGGGCATCACCCCATTAATCAGTGGCGGCACCGCCTGAAGCAGCGTGTAGCGGGCGTTCATGGGCTGGCCCACCTGAAGGGCTGCCGGAATAATCGCCTCGCCCCGGCTCGACCCATCCAGCGGCAGCAGCACATGGTGGAAGGGACGTTCATGCACCCGTTCCAGCACATCGCTGCGCATGGCGTTGGGGCGCACCAGCACCATCGGCACCCGCAGCTCGCGCACCAGCGCATCGGCCACACTGCCGAGCCAGATCCGGTTGAGTGGGCCGTAGCCGTGGGTCGTCATCACTACCAGATTGATCTGGGGATGGTGGTGGATGTGGGTGACAAGCGTTGCAACCGTTGTTCCCTGGAGGACATGGGCGCTGATCGGGATCTCCCAGGTTTCACCCAGCACCGTGGCCATGTCCCGCAGGTAGGCCAGCGCATCCAGACGGGCAGAAACGCCCGGCGCGTGTTCAAAAAAGGCCGACTCACGCGCGGCGGCGTGGCGTTCGTTTGGGCTGCACACATGCACCAGTTCCACCACGGCACCCTGGGTACGGGCAATGCCCAGGGCGATGGGCAGGGCATGTTCACCAAACGAGGAACCATCCAGAGGAACAAGAATCGTGCGGTTCATCGGGCGACTCCTTCTTTATGTTGTTCACCACCGAGAACGTCAGCGGAAACTCACCGCCGAGGACGCGGAGAACGCGAAGGACTTTTGGGTGGAGATTGGAGAGGAGAGCTTGGGAATTGAAGGTTATGCTCACCGCTCAATGCTCAATGCTCATCGCTCACCGCTCAATGTGCAATCTCAATTCCCATCCTCGCTCAATGCTCAATTCCCATCCTCGGCGTCCTCCGCGTTCTTTGCGGTGAAACACGACTTAATCTCGGGCTGTTTCCCACACGGCTGCGTGCAGGAAGGGCAGCCGACTCAGAACAGTTGTGACGCAGGCAGCCGCATCCTGTCGGAAGGTGTCGAGAATCAGGGCGGGATGTTCCGGCGACTCGTAGGCTGCATCCACACCAGGCAGATGCTGAATAGCGCCGCTGGCGGCACGGGCATACAGGCCCTTGCGGTCACGGGCGCTGCACACAGCGGGCGGGCAGCGCACCCAGACCTCGGCGAAGTGCCCGAAGGACTCGGCGGCATGCTGGCGGTAGCGGCGGCGGTTGCCCGTCGCGGCAATAATGACATTGACCCCATCATTGCTCAGCAACTGTGCCAGCGCCACCAGACGGGCATAAAAGCCGTCGCGCTCTGCGTCGCTGTAGCCCTGGTGGGCTGCCAGTAGCGGGCGCAGCTCATCACTGTCGAGGATGACGGCGGGGATGTTGAACTCCTGCAAGCGCAGCCAGAGCTGACGCGCCAGCGTACTCTTGCCCGAAGCGGGCAGGCCCGTAAACCAGATGCACCAGCCAGCCTGGTGTTTCATTGTCCACCTCCGTCCCGATGTTGCTACAGAGGATCAGCGATTGCAGATTGCAGATTGAAACGCAGTGCTGCAACGCTTTCGTGGATAATCGCCAACCCCTCATCGCTCATCTCCAATGATTTACCTTCCATCCTCCGGCACGATACGGATCTGGCCGATGCCGCCCTTCGTGGTGAGTTGCACCCGGTTGCTGGCTGTTTCGTAGCCGGTGGTGGTGACATTCCCTGGCTCCAGCATAGGGCACATGCACGCACTCCACACGCTGCCGTGGGTGAGGGCTGCACCTGGCCTGGTGGCGAGTTGTGGCCCTGGCCTGGTGGCGAGATCGGCGGGCTGGGGGGTGCCCGCCTCGCCATGTGGCCAGCCCCGACACTCGCCAGGGGGCGGGGTGCCCGTTTCGCCCCATGGGCAATGCCAACTCCGCCCGGTTGCGGTAGGGTACACAGGGTAGAGGTGTCTAGTGATGTGAGGATGCGATGAAGTACCTGTTGTGTGCGCTGCTCACGATCCACGGTCTGATTCATCTGATGGGCTTTGCCAAAGCCTTCCAACTGGCCAGCTTCGACCAGCTGCACATCCCAATTTCGCAACCGCTGGGCCTGCTCTGGCTCGCGGCGGCGCTGCTGTTTGTGCTGAGCGCGATTCTGCTGGTTGCCGCCCTGGCCTGGTGGTGGCTGCCTGCCACGGTTGCACTCGTCATCTCGCAGGCGGTGATTGTAACCTCCTGGAACGACGCGAAGTTTGGCACGTTCGCCAATCTGCTGATTCTCGTACCGGTGCTGCTGGCGGCCCTTGGCCATGCGCCCTGGGGTTTCCGCAGCCAGTATGGGCGTGATGTGCGGGCAGCCCTGGCGACGGCGCAGGCCCCCGCTGCCCCGGTGACTGAGGCCGACATCGCCCACCTGCCCCCGGTGGTGCAGCAGTATCTGCGTTTTGCGGGGGTGCTGGGCCAGCCCCGCGTCACGAACTACCAACTCCATTTCAGCGGGGCGCTGCGCAATGGCCCCGACGATGCATGGATGGCGATGGAGGCCGACCAACAGAGCATGGTTGACCCGGCGGAACGGCTGTTTTTCGTGGACTCACAAATGTACGGCATTCCCGCCAACGCCTACCATCGCTACAGCGGTTCTTCAGCGGTGTTTGAGGTGCAAGCAGCCTCACTGGTAACACTGGTGGATGCCCGTGGGCCGGAGATGGATCAGAGCGAGACGGTGACGCTGTTGAACGACATGTGCCTGCTGGCCCCGGCCACCCTGATTGACCCGCACATCCGCTGGGAGGAGCTTGACGCGCAAACAGTGCGGGCGACCTTCACCAATGCCGATCACACCGTCTCCGCTATCCTGACCTTCGACTCATCCGGGGCGCTAACCAACTTCAGCTCCGACGACCGCTGGCGCACCATTGACGGCAAAACCTACGAACAGGTGCGTTGGACGACGCCGGTGTCCGGGTGGGAACGGGTGGATGGCTACACGATGCCGGTCGCCGAGGCCCACTGGGTGCTGCCCGGTGGCGAATTCGCCTATGGGCGCTTTGAAGTGACGCACGTTGCCTACAACGTGGGGCGGTAGGGGAGATTGGCGAAAAGCAGAAAAGAGAATCCAATGACACAGAACGTGCATCCATTCCCTCAGCACCATGCTGCATCACCCGCCCTGCGGGTAGTACGGTCGGTTGGAAGAGTTCTACTCTGGGTGCTGGCACTGCTGGCGCTGGCGATTCTTGCGCTGCCGCTGGTGTTGCTGCCCATCAGCACAGCGGTGCCTGCGCCACTCTGGGTCGGGCTGGTGCTGGTTGAAATTGCCCTGATTGTTGCTGCCTTCCGGCTTTCGCCACCGGGCTTTGCCTGGCTCATTATACTACTGGGAACTGCCCTGGTGTCTGTGCTTGCCGTCGCTGCATCGCAGCGTTTTGCCGCTACCCCGCCCATTCTTGGTGCCGACGGTAAGCCATTGCCAGGCAGCATTGCTGTGCTGGAACAGGTGGAACTCAACGGCAGCCAGCAGTGGATCAGCATCCGTGGCACCAGCGCCAACCAGCCCGTACTGCTGTTTCTGGCCGGTGGCCCTGGTGGTAGCCAGCTCGCTGCCACGCGCAAGCGCCTGGAAGCGTTGGAAGCGCATGCTGTGGTGGTGAACTGGGAGCAACCCGGTGCAGGCAAATCGTTTGATGCGCTGCCCCAGGCCCAGATGACGCCGGAGCGCTACATCAACGATGGCCTCGCGCTGACGCGCTATCTGCGGCAGCGCTTTGGGCAGGAGAAGATTTATGTGGTCGGCGAGTCGTGGGGGAGTGCCCTGGCCGTCTGGATGGCCCAGCGTGAACCACAGTTCTTCCACGCGGTGGTGGGCGCAGGGCAAATGGTAGATTTCGCCCAGACGGATCTCGACTGCTACACCACGGCATTGCAGATTGCCCGTGCGCGTGGTGACACGGCCAAGATTGCCCAACTTGAAGCTCAGGGGCCGCCGCCCTACCGCAGCGACACGCTCATGGCGAACGAGGCGAACTTCCTGCTCTATTTGAGTGCCGCAATGAGTGCAAACCCGGCTATCACTGGCCCTGGCTACGACACCATTGGCGATATTGGCAGCCCTGAGTATGGCCTGTACGACAAGATAAATTATGTGCGCGGAACCCTGACGACCTACACCACCATGTGGCCCCAACTCTGGGGCCTCGATCTGCGCAAGCAGACGCCGCGCCTGGAGGTGCCGGTGTATATTCTGGAAGGTCGCCACGACCTCAACGCCTCGCCCTACCTGGCCGAAGACTACTACAACCAACTTGTTGCGCCCCACAAGGAGCTAATCTGGTTCGAGCATTCGGGCCACAGCCTCTGGATTGATGAAGGGGAACGCTTTGTTGACGTGCTGGTGAACCAGGTGGTGGCACCGACAGAAGCTGTGCGTTAGGGGGTGCGTTGGTACAAGATCCGCTCAATCAGCACACCGGTGCGGGCCGGGCGTGTCTGCGCTGGCCCTGCCGCGCTCAGCGCCTACCGCCCGGCCTTGGTCAGGCTAGCCGAGCCAGCCCTGAGTCCGTTTGAGGGGCTGCCGGTGCTTTAGCAAGGGCTGCTTCCCCACCGCCCAGCGATTGACCGGGTCTACCTCGTCACCGATGATCGCCTGCTGCGGGCGTTGGCCCATGCGCCGGAGTATTGACGGGTGGTGGCGCTTCGCGTTGGAAACGGTGGGCTGAGCGCAGCTGTTGCCGCAGCGCCCGGTCGGCCCGTAGCGCGGCCCGGCCCGCAGCGCCGATAACGGGGGTAGGCAGGGCGGCCCAGCGCCGCAGCAGCAGCCGATACCAGACTCGCGCCCGCCGTAGAAGCGGGTGGCGCTGGCCCACCAGGGCTACGCCCAGCACCAGCAGGGCTACGCCTGGCATCATGGGCAGGGCCATGCCCAGCAGCCCCAGCGCGATGCAACACCAGCCGAGCGGCACCCGCAGCTGCGCCCAGGGTGAATCAGGTTTTGGTGAAGTGTTCACGGTACAGTAGCCTGCATGCACGCAGGAGATTGGCACAACGACAGCACGGCGTGAACGAACACCGTGATATGAGTCGTTACCACACGGGCATGCATTGCTGCTCCCCTCCGGGTCTTCGGTGTTCTCGGTGGCAAAACAAGTCAATGGGCCGGGCGGGAAATATCGCCCGTGCGGCCACCAGCCAGGAAGAGATCCACCAGTAGCCCACCGATAAGGGCTGCCAGCAGGCTAAAGAAGCCCGTCACCAGCCCGAGCAGTGCGCCAACGCCCGCCGCCAGCGGTGCAATCGCCGCGTAGGGTAGGCGGGCTTCCGGGTGGGGTTCACTGGCCCGCACAAATTCCTGCACGCCTGGGTCGCTGCCAATGGCAAAGAGCATGGCCGCAAAGACCACGGTGATGCCAACCAGCGCACCGAAGCCCGCCCACGCACCTGCCCGCAAGCCAAGACCACGTACTTCAGTAGTGCCCTGCTGGTAGGCCAGCCAGCCCGACACCAGTGCGATGATCAGGGTTGCCAGGGGAAGCGGCCAGTTGGGACTAGCCCAACTCGCGCTTGGGCTGCCACCGGCAAGGCTGCTGTTGGCAATCAGGGTTGGGGCAGCGATGACCAACGCGCTGTAGTTCAAAAACGCCACGGTGCCCATCACCACGGCACTGACCAGGGCAGTAAACCAGCCAAATCGTTGCATGATCGTCTCCTTTCAGACCACATGGCGATGCCAGCACTGGCACCGTCAGTCTGTACCACTACTATGCCGTAACATGGCACACCTGTCTTGCCCCACATGGCCCAACCTGCCCCTGGCCATGTGGCGAGGCATAACAACGGGTGACGCCAACCCAACGACGGCTCGCGGGGTGCCATGCTGGATATCCATCGCTTGGAGAGGTTGGTACGCCGGGTTGCAGGGGTGTCGGGCCTCGAAACCGACCTGGGGTGAAGGGCAAGCCTGGCAGCTTGCACAATCGGCAGAGTCGGGCGGCCTTTCTGCGTGATGGGCGGTAGCGGAAGGCCATTACCTCGTTTGTACTCCGTAAGTTTTGTGTCTGGTCGCTCCTACAGCCAGATTCACGGAACCTGTCTTTCCCACAAAGATCATGCCGAACGCGACACCGGCCATTCGTGGCACCGTGCCGTGAGGTGAATTATCACCCTGTTCATGTGCTGTAGACGTGCAAAATCTTGCGTCTCTGCCATCCTGGTTAGCTGAGAACAGCACCCTCCAGGCTCAGCTTGGGATACGCCAGACTGGCCGCTAGAAGATGGCTACAATCGACTCGGTGGGGTCTGTGTGGTGCGTTCAGGATGTACTCAAACAATCTGGTGCAAGGTTCCACCTTCGCTGGTATTTTCGCGGTTGGCACGCGCTCTTCTCAGTAAGCGCACCAAACAAGAGCAATGCTGTATTGCTCACAACCGACAAGACGGGAAAAGGAGCAACAACGATGTATCGGATCGAACTCAACCAGTTCAAACGAACCTATGCGACGTATCTCGCCCCGGCTACGGATATGGATGGCTACACCTGGCCCACAATCAAACCACAAATCGGCGACATCCTTGCCGCCGAGATCATCAGTCTTGGTAAACACAATACCATCGAGACGATCAACGGAGTTACCCTCAACATCTTCCCTGGCGACCGTATCCTTGGTGCTTTCGGCTATCGCTATGCTACCGACCAGTACGAGGGTGTCGTGCCTGATGTCTGGAGTGAAATGTGTGATCTGCTCTCCGTCGGCGGCGTGTGCGGCGAGGTTCGCTCGGCCCACAGTACCATTGGTGCGCCCACCCGCCTGCGCATCCTGGGCGCGCTCTGCACCGCCCAGGGCCAACCGCTCAACCTGCGAACCTTCGCCCGGCCCGCGCCGAAAGTGCTCCCCTCCGGCGAGGTGATCCTTGTTGTCGGCACCTCGATGAACTCGGGCAAAACCACCACGGTCGGCACCCTCGCTCGCAGCCTGAGCCGGGTCGGCTTCCGCGTGGCCGCCGCGAAGATCACCGGAACCGCCGCCGGCAAAGACGGACGCTTCTTCGCCAGTTGCGGTGCCAACCCGGTGTTCGATTTCACCCACTGCGGCCTGCCCTCCACCGCGATGCTTGAGCGCGAGGAGCTTGAGGCAATCTTCACCGATTTGGTCAGCCGGACTGCGGCGACCAGCCCCGACTACACCATCCTCGAAATCGCCGATGGTATCTTCCAGCGCGAGACGCGCATGTTGCTGGAGAGTGATGTGGTGCGTGCTCGTGTGAACCACCTCTTCTTTGCCGCCAGCGATAGCCTGGGTGCCGAGTGCGGTGTGCGCCGCCTGCGTGCAGACGGCTGGCCTCTGCGCGCCGTAGCGGGCCTTGTCGCCGCCAGCCCCCTGGCCAGCCGCGAGGTGGAGGACGAAGTAGGCGTGCCCTGCCTGAGCATTGCTCAGCTCATGAACCAGCCGCTCCTCCACTTGCTCGGCACGACCAGGACTATGGCGGTGGGCAACCAGGCCGGGGTGGCCCATGCTGCGTAGCGTGCGGGCCTGGGTCAGCACGTTCCACCCACTTCCGGCGCTTGGCCAGCTACGCCAGAAACTACTGGCGAGTCGACCGGCCCAGGTCATCCACTGGCTCTGGCCATTCCTTCAACACGACCAGCACCGGCTGCTGGCAGCGGCCCTGGTGACGCTGCTGCTCACGGTCGTTGAGGTGGCGACCCCGGTACTCATCGGTGCCTTTGTTGATGTCATTCTTGGCACGCCAGAGGCGTTGTTGCACGTCGGTGCAGTGCCCCTGCTCGGGCTGCTCACGGTGGCAGCCCTGGCGCGGGGCGCACTGGTGGCACGGCAACAGGCCCTGGCGGGGGCGTTGGGCGAGCGCACCGCTGCGCGTATTCGCAACCAGCTCTGGGGGCACCTCCAGCATGTCCCACTGGATTATGTTCGCCGCCGCGGGGCGGGGCGGCTCTCGCTGCGCTTCGTCGCCGACACCCGCATGGTGCAGCGCCTGGTAGCACAGGGACTGATCCAGCTCACCCAGGATCTCCTGCTGCTCGTGGCCATTCTGCTAGTGCTGATGCTGCTCAACTGGCGTATGGCGCTGGGGGTAGCCCTGGTGCTACCGGCCTACGCCTTCCTGTTCCAACGGTTCAACCCGGCCTTGCGCAAGGCCAGCCGCTCGACGCGGCGTTCGCGCAGCCGTCTCGCCGCCTACTTGCACGATCGGCTCCAGGGGCTGGCGGTGATCAAATCGTCCGTGCGCCAACCCGTGGAGGTCGCCCGCATGGCCCGCCTGACGAATCGCCTGGCTCGTCATGGCAGCCAACGGGCAGGGCAAGGTGGGCAACTCCAGGGTCTTGCCGCCAGCACAGTCGCCCTCAGCGGCGTGGTCGTGCTGGCCGTGGCCGCTGTGGAGATCGCCGCTGGGCGCATCACGGGCGGCACCCTGGTGATGTTCTATACGCTTCTGGGCCTGGTGGTTCCGATCTTCCAGCGCGTCGCTGTTGCCAACCGCATTTTCCAGGAGGCTTTCATTTCGCTTGACCGGCTGCGGGCGACCCTCAATGTCAAGCTTGAGCGCCCCGTGATAGACAGACGGCCCGCTTTGCGCGTGTCCGACGGCATCGTGGAGGTGCGCGAGCTTTCCTACGCGCACCCTGAGCGGGGTACCGTGCTTGACAAGGTGAGCCTACAAGCGCGGCGCGGCGAGCTTGTTGCCATCACCGGCCCGAATGGTGCTGGCAAGAGTTCCCTGATCGAGTTACTGCTCGGTTTCCGCCCAGCCAGTGGCGGGCGCATCCTGATTGACGGCCAGCAAACCTCTAAAATCTCGCTCGACTCGCTACGGGCGGCGATCGGTTTTGTGCCCCAGGACGCCCCGTTGCTAGATGGGACAGTGGCCGAGAACATGCTTTACGGCGTGCGCTCCGGTGTACCAGAGGAGGAGTTGGCGCGGGCGGCGCGGCTCACTGGAGTGGACGCCCTGGTGGCCCAGCTGCCCGACGGGTGGCACACCGCTGTGGGCGGCGGCGGCGGCAAGCTCTCCGGCGGCCAGCGCCAGCTGATTGCCCTGGCCCGCGCCCTTGCCGCCGACCCGCCCATCCTGGTGCTCGACGAGGCCAGCGCGGCCCTGGACGCCGCCGCCGAAGCGGCGTTGGCCGCCGTGCTGCGTCGCCTCGCCACCGACAAAACCGTGATTGCCTCGGCCCACCGCCCGGCCACCCTACTGGCCGCCGACCGCATCTATGTGCTGGAACGGGGGTGTTTGGTCGAGGTCGGCACTCATGATGAGTTGATAGCCGCAGGGGGTGTTTACGCCCGACTGTTCGACTACGAAAGGATGTCAACTTAATCCGTAACCGCTGACTGGCAGAAGGGGCGGCGGCTGACGGCTACAATACAACGACGCCTCGTGGGGCGTCGTTGTGTGTCTCCTTGGAAGTAGTAGTACGCAGCGTGTGAATGCGTTTTAGATTTGCACAAAAAATTTGATTGGCAGGCAGATGGTGTTGTGAACACACAAGGCTGATCGCGCTATGCTTGCCCTTCATCAGATGAACTGGCCTGATAGGACTGTTTTTCAAGCTGGAGGGGCAGAGTTTCCAACAGTAAACCGGCGACTGTCTGGGCTGCACCCCAGATTTCGATCTGGCCTTCATCCTGCGGTTTGCTATGCGACAACAGCACGCTACAATCACGATCTTTCATCAGCACCATGCTGACGCCGCTCTGATGGGGCGAAAGCAGTAATTCAACCGTGTAGCCATTGGCAGCAAGGGCGGCCTCAACGATGGGCAGCATTTCGTGACGACATGTGTAGGCAATCATGCAAACGCCTCTTTCTTTTTTGGGCATGCCAAAACTCAAGTCCGAACTAGCTCGTAGCTATCGTGCGGTTTTCGCGCCTACAATGAGCGACGCAAGTGTCCGCTACTCTGGTGTGCCATCACGATGGACGCTCGACCGGGTGGTGTGGATAGCGTGCAGCAGAAGTCGTGCCATGGAACCAGGAAGACCCGTGCGTTGAAACGGCTGATTCTCCCATCGCCATCAACAGGCAGGCAGCATGCACACAAGAATTTATGTGCGCAAGGAGTAAATAGTTGAAATACCTACTATGTGGATAGCGTACCACCGTTGCTCATTGTTGTCAACAAGCACGCAACCCAAATCCGATTATTCGGCAATGGATAACAACCAGATGTGCATCAATCAAAGCGGTTGTACGGTGAGCGACGATCTGCGGCTGTGGCGGTTATACGGAGGTTACCCACCAGTTGGTGAGTCCCTGTGCTGGTAAGCTGGCCAGGGTGCGGCCTCACCAGCTGTGTGATGCATATGAATGTGGCCTGCGCTAGGCTGGAACGAAGCGGGATGGTGGAATCGCAATAAACCCCCACCTCAAACCTGCCGAAATCAAAGCCTGCATCGCGAACGCCTTTGTGCGTAGTGCCACCATTGATGCCAGGCAGGTGACAGTGAGACTCACGGCAAGCCGGTGGTGCTGCGAGGCAGCGTGCATGCGTGGGTGGAACGCCAGACGGCTGAATAGGCCGCCTGGGCCGCGCCGGGCGTGGTTGAGAACAACGTGCAGGTACGGTTGTAAGTCGGTGGGTGGCAGTGAACCGTTAGGAGAAAGGGTGTAAGCTATGCGACGGCGCATGTATCTGTTGGGCATTGTGGCCCTGCTGCTCCCGCTGCTGGGCGTGAGTCCGCTCGCAGCGCAGACGGGTGAACGCTGTTTTCGCGAAACGGGCTTTTGCATCTCCGGCCCCATTCGTACCTACTGGGAACAGAACGGCGGGCTGGCCCAGTTTGGCGTGCCCATCAGCGGTATTGTGGATGACACCGCCTACGAAGACTGGCGCTCAAGCTGGGTGGGCAGCGTCCAGTGGTTCGAGCGGGGCCGGTTGGAGCTGCACGAGGAGTTGGGTGGGCGGGTGCTGGCCGGGCGTGTCGGTGCCGAACAACATTTCCGGCTCAATCAGACCCTGGTGATTGCCAAGCCCCAGCCCCACCAACCGCAGGCCGGGTGCCGCTTCTTCGGTGAAACGCAGCAGAACCTGTGCGAGCCATACCTGAGCTACTGGCAGCGCAACGGTGGGCTGGCCCGCATGGGGCTGCCGCTGAGTACGCCAGCTCTCCTCACCAGTGGGGCATGGTCGGGTGAGGTGCAATGGTTCGAGCGGGTGCGTATGGAACGCCATCACGAACTGCCGGGCGCACCGATTCTGCTGGGGCGGCTGGGGGTTGAGTGGCGGCTCGACCAGCCTTCGGCCACATGTCCACGGCCTGTCTTTGACCAGGTGCAACGCTCATTCCAGAGCGCCGTGTTCCATCTCTTCATGGGCTGCCCAGGGCCAACCATGCGCGGTGTGCGGACGGCAGAACAGTATTTTGAGCGCGGTGTGATGGTGTGGGTTGAGGTGCCCACCGCCAGCGGGGCGCTGGATCGGCGCATCTTCGTCATTCGGGGGGTGCCGCTACCGCTGAAGTATGACGTGTTCGACGACCCCTGGACGGAGGGGCAGCCAGAAAGTGGCAACCTCACCCCGCCGCCCGGTCTGCTGGAGCCGAAGCGGGGCTTTGGCCAGGTCTGGCGTTCCTTCCCGGAAGTCCGGGACGACCTGGGCTGGGCCACCGAGGGTGAAGTGGGCCACATGGCCACGGTGCAGCCCTTCCAGAGTGCGGTTGCGCCACATGTGGGCCTGGTCTGGTTTGAAGATACGGACTTCTTCTTTGCCTTTGGCCCCGGCACGCAGGTGACGGCCTTCAAGCGCTACCCCGAGCCGCTGCCCTGAATTGCAGACCGCCCCGCGCCTTGACCAGAGCCGATCCGCGAAGGGCCGCGAATATGCAGCACGCAGTACGCAGCACGCAGT
>JALONX010000595.1 GCA_025454695.1 Chloroflexaceae bacterium | reverse complement strand
CAGAGAGGCTGTCAACCGCACACGAAGCTGGCACCTCGCGTACCTTTTTTGGGGGTTGCACCCCCACGCCCCGCCCAACGGGGCCAGCCCCGTTGGAAACCCCGCCCTTCGACAAGCTCAGGACAGGCCGTGGCCTGACGCCCCAGCCCCCCGCATGGGACACCTGACGCAGCGACGCACAAAGTGGCGGATGCCTCACCTACACCCATGCAATTGTCGCAGTGGAACGGCAGGTTAGGCAAACACCAACAGAGTGTGGTGCTAAAACACACGCCCTCGGCAGCCCCGAGGCATGCGCCACCACACGCCCAAATAGCTACTCGCGTACCTTTGGGGTTCCAAGGGGCTACGCCCCTGCCTGCCCTGAGCCTGTCGAAGGGGCCGGGGGTTCAGGGGGCCGGCTGACCCCTTGCCGCCCGCCGCGCAGGCGCAACCACACCAATGCAGAGCGATGAACGATGAGCGATGAAAAAGACTCACGCTCTGCGCCACCGCGACGAAACCCAGGAATACCAAAAAAGAGGGAAAAGAATAATCTCCCCCTGTTGCGCCTTCTTCACCCCAACGCGGTAGCATAAGTTTATACTGCCTGTAGACCTGTTTGTTTCACCGCCGAGAATGCCTACGGTCGCAGAGTGTATAGAAAATTGTTTCCAATCTCCGCGTCCTCCGCGTCCTCCGCGGTGAGTCATCACCGCTTGTGGAGGAAACCATGCCACGTTCATGGGTTACGATTGATGGTAACGAGGCTGCCAGTTCGATAGCGTATAAACTCAGCGAAGTCATTGCGATTTACCCCATCACCCCTTCGACACCGATGGGCGAGCAGGCCGATGCCTGGATGGCCGTGCGCACCCCCAATCTCTGGGGCACCATTCCATCGGTCGTCGAAATGCAGTCCGAAGGTGGTGCAGCCGGGGCTATTCACGGTGCCATTCAGACCGGTGCCCTGACCACCACCTTCACCGCCTCGCAGGGCCTGCTGCTGATGATCCCCAACATGTACAAAATCGCCGGTGAACTCACGCCGACGGTGTTTCATGTGGCTGCCCGCTCCCTGGCCGCCCAGGGCCTTTCGATTTTTGGCGACCATTCCGACGTGATGGCCGTTCGGGCCACCGGCTTTGCCCTGCTGGCTTCCAGCTCGGTGCAAGAAGCACAAGACCTGGCCCTCGTCTCCCACGCCGCCACGCTGCGGGCGCGGGTGCCCTTTTTGCACTTCTTCGACGGCTTCCGCACCTCCCACGAGGTCAACAAGATCGAACAACTGGAAGACGCCGACCTGTACGCCCTCATTGACCAGGCAGCCATTCACCGCCACCGCGCCCACGGCCTCTCGCCCGACCACCCGGTGATTCGCGGCACGGCCCAGAATCCCGATGTCTACTTCCAGGCCCGCGAAACGGTGAATCCCTTCTACCTCGATTGCCCCGCCATTGTGCAAGAGTTGATGGATCGCTTCGCCGAGCGCACGGGCCGGGCCTACCACCTGTTCGATTACACCGGTGCGCCAGACGCCGAGCGGGTGATTGTGGCCATGGGTTCCGGGGCCGAAACTGCCCGCGCCACCGCCGAAGCCCTCGTCGCCCAGGGTCAGAAGGTCGGCGTTCTCACCGTGCGCCTGTTTCGGCCCTTCTCCATCGCCCACTTTATGGAAACGCTGCCGCCAACCGTGCAGGCGATTGCGGTGCTGGATCGCACCAAGGAGCCGGGCAGCGCCGGTGAGCCATTGTACATGGATGTCATCACCGCTCTGGCTGAGTCTAACAGCATCAGGCCGAGGGTGGTGGGCGGGCGCTACGGCCTCTCGTCGAAGGAGTTTACCCCGGCGATGGTCAAGGGCGTGTTTGATGAACTGAGCAAAGCCGCGCCGAAAAACCACTTCACCGTCGGCATCAACGACGATGTGACTCACACCAGCCTCAGCTACGACCCGGCCTTCTCGATTGAAGACCCACAAACGGCCCGCTGCGTCTTCTGGGGCCTCGGTGCCGACGGCACGGTGGGCGCAAACAAAGACTCGATCAAGATCATCGGTGAAGAAGGCGAGACCTTCGCCCAGGGCTACTTCGTCTACGACTCGAAGAAATCTGGCTCGGTCACCGTTTCGCACCTGCGCTTTGGGCCGCGCCCCATTCGCGCTTCCTACCTCATCAGCGAGGCGACCTTTGTGGCCTGCCACCAGTTCAACTTTGTCGAAAAATTCGACATGCTGGCCAGTGCCATTCCCGGCGGCACCTTTCTGCTCAACAGCCCCTACGGGCCAGATCAGGTTTGGGAGCAGCTGTCGGCGGAAACGCAGCACCACCTGCTTGACAAGGGCCTGAAGTTCTATGTGATTGACGCCACCGGCCTGGCTCGCCGCAGCGGTATGGCCGGGCGCATCAACCGCATCATGCAGACATGCTTCTTCGCCCTCGGCAGCGGCCTGCCCCGCGACGAGGCGATTGACCGCATCAAATACAGCATCAAAAAGACCTACGGCAAACGCGGCGAGGCCGTGGTGCAGCAGAACTACCAGGCGGTAGACGAGGCCCTGGCCAACATGTTCGAGGTGAGTCTGGCGGGTAAAACCGTGACGCCAAGCGCCGCCCGCCTGCGCCCGCCAGTGGGTGCTGAAGCGCCCGCCTTTGTGCAGGATGTGCTGGGCATGATGATCAGCGGCAAGGGCGACCTGCTGCCGGTGAGCGCCATGCCCAACGACGGCACCTACCCCACCGCCACAACCCAGTGGGAGAAACGCAACCTGGCGCTGGAAATCCCGGTCTGGGAGCCGGACATCTGCATCCAGTGTGGCAAATGTGCCTTCGTCTGCCCCCACGCCGTGATTCGGCCCAAGCTCTACGACGGGGCGCTGCTGGGCGGTGCGCCGGAGGCTTTCCTCAGCGCCGGGTCGCGCTTCAAAGAGTTCCCCGAGCTGAAGTACACACTTCAGGTTTCGCCGGAAGACTGCACCGGCTGTGCGTTGTGCGTCGAGGTCTGCCCGGTGAAGGACAAACGAGCGGTGGGACGCAAAGCGATCAACATGGCTCCCCAGCCGCCCATCCGCGCCCGTGAGTCCACCAACTGGGACTTCTTCCTGAAGCTGCCCGACCTCGACCATGCCGCCCTGAACCTGGGCAGCATCAAGAATTCGCAACTGATGGTTCCACTATTTGAGTTCTCCGGTGCATGCTCAGGCTGTGGCGAAACGCCCTATCTCAAACTGCTTTCGCAGCTGTTTGGCGACCGCCTGCTGATCGCCAACGCCACCGGCTGCTCGTCCATCTACGGCGGCAACCTGCCCACCACGCCCTGGGCCACCAACGCCGAAGGGCGCGGCCCCGCCTGGGCCAACTCGCTCTTTGAAGATAATGCCGAATTTGGCCTGGGCATGCGGCTGACGCTGGACAAACAGGCCGAATACGCCCGCGAACTGCTGCCCCAGGTGGCAAGCCTGGTGGGGGCCGATCTGGTGGAAGAGTTACTTAACGCCGACCAGTCGAACGATGCCGGGATTGCGGCCCAACGGCAGCGGGTAGCCACGCTTAAGCAGCGGCTCACCGGGCTGAACGGCAATGGCAGCGCGTTGACCAACGACCTGCTAAGCGTAGCCGACACCCTGGTGCGCAAGAGCGTCTGGATTGTGGGTGGCGACGGCTGGGCCTACGACATTGGCTTCGGTGGGCTTGACCATGTGCTAGCCTCCGGGCGCAACGTCAAAGTGCTGGTGCTGGACACGGAAGTCTATTCCAACACCGGCGGCCAGGCCTCCAAATCTACACCGCTGGGGGCAGTGGCCAAATTCGCCGCCAAGGGCAAGGGCATCGGCAAGAAAGACCTGGGCTTGCTGGCGATGGCCTACGGTAACATCTACGTCGCCCGCATCGCCATGGGTTCAGATGATGTGCAGACGCTACGGGCCATCCAGGAGGCTGAAGCCTACGACGGCCCGGCCCTGATCATCGCCTACAGCCACTGCATCGCCCACGGCATTGACATGCGCAAAGGGCTGGAACAGCAGAAACTGGCGGTGCAATCGGGCCACTGGCTGCTCTACCGCTACAACCCCGACATGGCCGACAAGGGTGAGCAGCCGCTGCATATCGACTCGAAAGCGCCCTCCATCCCGATTGAGCAGTATGCTTACAACGAAGCCCGCTACCGCATGCTGCTGCAAAGCGATGAAGCCCGTTCGCACGAACTGCTCAAGGCGGCCCAGCACGACGTTCAGCGGCACTGGAACCACTACCAGGCCCTGGCCGAAGAGACGGTGAAGGAGTAAACATTAAGAACCGAGAACCAAGAACCGAGAACCGAGAACCGAGAACCATCTGACGGTTCCTGGTTCTTGGTTCTCGGTTCTCCCCGTAAATGAGGAGTGATTGATATGTGATTTCAGCTTCGCCACTCTCGAAGCGGGTGGATACGGTGCGCCGCATGGAAGAGGGGGGCGCAGCGGCGGTGGTACTCTACTCGCTGTTTGAGGAGCAGATCACCCACGAGAGCCATGCCCTGGACTACTACCTGACCCGTGGCACGGATAGCTACGCCGAGTCGCTGAGCTATTTTCCCGACCTGGAACACTACAACGTGGGGCCGCACGAATATCTGGAACACGTGCGTAAGGTAAAGAACGCCGTGGACATCCCGGTGATCGGCAGCCTCAACGGCGTTTCGTCTGGCGGCTGGGTGGAGTATGCCCACATGATTGAGCAAGCCGGGGCCGATGCGCTGGAACTCAACATCTACTACCTGCCCACCGACCCGTTTCTCAGCAGCGCTGAACTAGAGGAAGTCTACCTGACGCTGCTGCGGGATGTGCGGGCACAGGTGCGCCTGCCGATTGCCTTGAAGCTCAGCCCCTTCTTCAGCGCCCTGCCCTACATGGCCCGCCGCTTTGTGGATGCGGGGGCAAACGGCCTGGTGCTGTTTAACCGCTTCTACCAGCCCGATTTCGACCTGGAACACCTGGAAGTGGTGCCCAGCCTGGAACTGAGCAGTTCTGCCGACCTGCGGCTGCCGCTACGCTGGATCGCCATGCTCTACGGGCGCATCGCCGCCGATTTCGCACTGACCAGCGGCGTTCACACCGGGCAGGATGTGCTGAAGGCCATGATGGCCGGGGCCAACGTGGCTATGGTCGCCTCGGAGTTGCTCGCCCGTGGCCTGCCCCGCATTGGCCAGATCCTCAATGAGATGACGGGCTGGATGGAGGAGCGCGAGTACGAATCAGTGGAGCAGATGCGCGGCAGCATGAGCCAGCACGCCGTGGCCGAGCCAGCCGCCTTCGAGCGGGCCAACTACATGCGGGCACTCACCAGCTACGACCGCCAGGCCATGCTGGTATAGTTTTTTTGGCTCTCACAAAGGCACAAAGCCTGTCCTGAGGCATCGAAGGGGCACAAAGGGAACTCGTAGGTACGTGCATCTGCGACTCCTGATGTACTTTGTGCTTTTGTGTGAGGTTTTTAGCTCTCGCAAAGGCGCAATTGCCGCCCGCCGATGCCACGCACAATGCAGATACTGCCCACGCAAGCTGTGGTATGTGTGGCACCGGCGGGTTATGTATAGCTACTCTTTTGAACGTTGCAATTGGCGAACACGCATGATGGTACTTAATCCTATAATTATCCATACCACATTGACGGCGACCGAAGGTATCGCACCGTGATACGCTGAGTTCAGCGTTAACAGCATACTTCCCACTAGATTAAAGCCTTGATAGCGCAGGCTTGCTCCGTCTAGCCGCTTGCTTGAGACAAGCCCATAGGCAAACAACAGCAGCGCAGCCCCAATCCAGCCAATACTATCAATCCCAATACGAACAATCCCTGGATCAAAAACACCTGTCATCAGTCATTACCCTTCTTTCTCATTTTTTGAAGACTGGTACAATCATACGGGTGGCCTTCGCGTCTGTAAAGTACTTACTTTCTTGTAAGCACCCTGCAAGCAACACGCATCGTATGAAACAGAAGACCTACACCTGTACGATTGAAGCTTCGCTCGATTTGATCGGCGGTAAATGGAAAATCATTATTCTGTGGTACCTCCAGGATCAGGCCCAACGCTACGGGGCGCTGCGGCGACTTATTCCGACGATCACAGAGAAAATGCTTATTCAGCAGTTGCGCGAATTAGAAAAAGATGGTCTGGTGATTCGGCATGTGCTGAGCGAGATGCCACAGCATGTGGAATACGAGCTGACCGATTTCGGCCAGACCGTGAAGCCGATGCTTCAGTTTCTGTATACATGGGGGCAGGAGCTACAACAACGGGGGAAGCTGGTAGTTCAGTCAAACGTAGATGTTTATTCAGCGACACACCAGAACTGTAGTTCAGCACCAGAGGTTGGGTGATAGACGTAGTGCAGGCCGGTAAAACCGTGATCGCCGAACTGGTTGGCGATACCGCGTGCCGACATAAACTGGTGAAGCACAGACATAATGCGCTCGGTCTGGTTTGGCTGCGTGACAAAGACGTTCAAACTTGGGCTGGAACCCATCTCACTCATATACTGCACATGAAATTCCAGATCAGCATACGACATCGTCTGCGGCATCATCGCCGTTTGCGTCAGCGTCACCGTTCCATCGCGCTCAATCGGCACGGTCACGCTGCTACGGTAGGCGGTATGGCAGGTGATTGGCTGCACCGTCTGTGCCCCTGCACCACAGGCCACCAGTGCCATCAACGCCGCCAGCCCCGCCCACCGAAAACTATGTTGAAGTAAACGCATGGCAGTCCTTTCTCCTGAAGATAGAGCTACTTCAGGGACGCTGCGGTGGGTTGTGTGGTTCCAGGTTGCCGGCAGCAATTCGGGAACTTGCCCACCACCCTACCATGTGCGTAGGACAGCGCACGCGGATCAGGACAGGAGACCGGCACTTTCCTTTCGAAACACATTGACTTCAACCAGTCACATGGTCATCTGGTCACCTTCTCACTTCCTTAGCGCTCCCCCTGGTGAACTTCCGGCGCAAGCAGCACCACCGGAATCGTGCGCTGGGTTGCCCGCTGCTTGTAGCCCGCGTAGCCAGGGTAGCGGGCCACCGCCAACGCCCAGCAGCGCTCGCGCTCGTCGCCGCTGACCTCGCGGGCCAGGTAGCGCCCGGTGCTGCCGCCGCTGCGCACGGAAACGGCGGGGTTGGCTCGCAGGTTGTGGTACCAGGCCGGGTAGTGGGCCTGGCCCCAGTTCGAGGCGATGATCATCAACTCCCGGCCCACCGGCATGCCGATCAGCGGCACAGTACGGGGCTGGCCGCTCTTTGCCCCCAGCGTCGTCAACCAGATCAGCGGCAGGCCGGTGCAAAAGCTGGTAAACGAATGTCGCCCGCCCGTCAGCCGCACCACCAGCCGATCCAGCGGGGGTGCCAGGCGTGCGCCAATCCACGACCCCAGCGCGGAGCCGGAGACGGCCATGCTGGCGCGGTGCCACCAGTGCAGTTGCGATGTGGTCATAGTTTCGCCCCATTTGCCGTGTTTATGAACTTTGACAAAATAAACTGGACAGGTTTCGCCGCAGCAGCCACCGAATAAATTCGGCGTCTGGAAGGCCAAAACACGCTGAAGCGTGTTGCCAACGTGGTTGTCCGCATTATTTCTCAATCTTTATTAACGCGGACGATTGTACCCGCCTGGGGCGTGTTTGTCGAGGCAGCGCAAGCAAGGTTTATCTGCAGACCGCACAGATGTACCTGCAACTAATCTGTGTGGTCTGCGGATGAAAAACCGTTTGCAATCCGGCACAGGCTATGCTATACTCTTCGAGCGCAAATGCGGGCGATTAGCTCAGTTGGCTAGAGCGCATCCTTCACACGGATGAGGTCACTGGTTCGAGTCCAGTATCGCCCACCAGCCAAATGAAACACCCAACGTGAAAACATCACGTCGGGTGTTTCTCTTTTCCTGTCGCCTGGCTGTGCCCCTACCGCCCCTGCGCCCTTCAGCGTGTTCACCGCCAGCGTGGCGCAACGGGGGCGGCTGCGCACCAGGTCGCGCCCCAGCAGTTCCATCATGGTGGTGGCGTCAAAGGCTTCGATCTCGGTCAGCGTCATGCTGGTGGCCAGTTCGCCCAGCACCGAAGCGGCGGCCTGGCTGATGGTACAGCCTTCACCCTCAAAGGCGTAGCGCATCACTCGCTCTGTTTCGGGGTCAATCTTGAGGTAAATCGTCACGAGGTCGCCGCAGTCGGGAACACCACCCGCCTGCACCACATCGGCATCGGCAAAGGCCCCGTGGTTGCGCGGCATGTCATAGTGGTCAAGAATGAAGTCAAGATCCATAGGAAAGAACCGAGAACCAAGAACCGAGAACCAAGAACCGTTCGTTGCGGCTCTTGGTTCTCGGTTCTTGGTTCTTTCCTCAGCCTTGATAGCTCTTTTCAATCGGCACGCCAACCATGTTGCCCCACTCCGTCCAGCTGCCGTCGTAGTTGCGGACTTTGGGGTAGCCCAGCAGGTAGGTCAGCACAAACCAGGTGTGGCTGCTGCGCTCGCCAATGCGGCAGTAGGCAACCACGTCTTTGTCCGGCGTTACGCCCTGTGCGCCGTAGAGTTCGGCCAATTCCTCACGGCTCTTAAACGTTGCATCCTCGCGCACGGCCCGCGCCCAGGGGATGTTCGCCGCCGTGGGAATGTGACCGCCCCGCAGCGTCCCTTCCTGAGGATATTCGGGCATGTGAGTCCGTTCGCCACTGAACTCCTGCGGTGAACGCACATCCACCAGGGCCGTGCCGCTCTGCTTGATGTGCTGCATCACCTGGTATTGAAAGGCCCGAATGCCCTGGTCGTCCCGCTCGGGGGCATGGTAGGCTGCAGGCGGGTAGTGAGGCACTTCCCGCGTCAACTCACGGCCCTCGGCAATCCATTTGGCCCGCCCGCCGTTCATAATGCGGCAGTCCTGGTGCCCAAAAAGCTTAAACACCCAGAAGGCGTAGGTTGCCCACCAGTTGTTTTTGTCGCCGTAAAACACCACCGTCGTATCGTTGCCAATGCCCTTCGACGACAGCAGTTGCTCGAACTGCTCCCGGCTCAGATAGTCGCGCACCACCGGGTCGTTCAGGTCGGCCACCCAGTCAATCTTGATCGCACCGGGAATGTGGCCCGTGTCGTACAGCAGAATATCCTCGTTGCTCTCCACCAGGCGCACCTGCGGGTCGCGCAGATGGTCGGCGACCCAAGCGGTGTCAACCAGCACTTCGGGATGGGCGTAATCGGACATGTGTTCCTCCAACATCGCAACTATTTTTTACTCTCGCAAAGGCGCAAAGGAATTACAACCGCAGATTATTCCGCGTCTCTTCATATCAAATCACAATAGTGTCTCAATTGTCACCCTGAGCGGAGCGAAGGGTCTTAGCGTAAGCACGCCTGAGATTCTTCGCTTCGCTCAGAATGACATGCACAAGAGTAACTTTTTGATTTGATATAAATGACAGGCTTTGCGAGAGCCGTTTCAGCTCACCTCGCCAGATAAACGAAGGCAGGCCGACAATATCGCCATTGATGATTGTCGCCTGCCCTCAGGGATGAATCTGATTGTAAACGCAACTCAGCAGAAAGTCAAGTTCTTAAGCAGAATACTCAACATAGAGCGTATCACCCTCGGCCCACACCTTGTAGGTGTTGACTGGCTCGAAGGCGGGCAGGGTGCGCGGGCGGCCCGTGCGCAGGTCGAAGAGCGAACCATGCAACGGGCACTCCACACACAGTTCGTCGCTGTCTACCTCGCCTGCGCCAAGCGAGGCTTCGGCGTGAGAACACATGTCATCCAAGGCGTAAAAATCGCCATCGGCCCGAAACACCGCGATGGCGTGGCCATCCACCGTGAAGGTCTTGCCTGTTCCCTCCGGCACATCGGCCACCGACCCAATCTGAAACGCTGGCATACATCCCTCAAATTACACCGCAGAGACGCAGAGAACACAGAGTATTTTGTGTATCCTCTGCGCCCTCCGCGCCTCCGCGGTGAACAAACTAGCCTACTGACCCTTCCATCTCCATCTGGATCAGGCGGTTCAGTTCCACCGCGTATTCCATCGGCAGCTCGCGAGTGAATGGCTCCATGAAGCCCAGCACGATCATTGACATCGCATCGGCCTCGGGCAAGCCACGGCTCATCAGGTAGAAGAGTTGCTCCTCGCCAATGCGGCCCACCGTCGCCTCGTGGGCCAGGGTGGTCTTCTCCTCCTCGATCTCGATGAAGGGAATGGTGTCGCTGGCGGAGCGCTCGTCCAGAATCAGCGCGTCGCAGTTGACGTTGATCTTGGAGCCAGTCGCGCCCGGAGCAACCTTGGCCAGGCCCCGGTAGGTGGTCTTGCCGCCGTTCTTGCTCACCGACTTGTTGGTGATGCGGCTGGTGGTGTCCGGCGCAACATGCACCATCTTCGCACCGGCGTCCTGGTGCTGGCCCTTGCCCGCGTAGGCCACGCTCAGCACCTCGCCCCGTGCGCCCCGGCCCATCAGGTAGACCGAGGGGTACTTCATGGTTAGCTTCGAGCCGATGTTGCCGTCCACCCACTCCATGCTAGCTTCCTCGTAGGCCACGGCCCGCTTGGTCACCAGGTTGAAGATGTTGTTGGCCCAGTTCTGAATGGTGGTGTAGCGGAACTTGCCGCCCTTCTTCACCACAATCTCCACCACCGCCGAGTGCAACGAGTTGGTGCTGTAGATCGGCGCGGTGCAACCTTCAATGTAATGGGCCTCAGCGCCCTCGTCCACAATGATCAGGGTGCGCTCGAACTGGCCCATGTTCTCGGCGTTGATGCGGAAGTAGGCCTGCAACGGAATGTCTACCTTCACGCCCTTGGGCACGTAGACAAACGAGCCACCCGACCAGACGGCGGTGTTCAACGCCGCGTACTTGTTGTCGGCAGAAGGAATAATCGTACCGAAGTATTCCTTAAACAGCTCCGGCTGCTCCTTCAGCGCCGTGTCCGTGTCGAGGAACATCACACCCAGCTTCGACCACTCCTCGCGCAGCGAGTGGTAGACCACCTCAGACTCATACTGTGCGCCCACGCCAGCCAGAAACTTGCGCTCGGCTTCGGGAATACCCAGCTTTTCAAAGGTGTTCTTAATCTCCTGCGGCACGGCGTCCCAGTCAGTCTGGGGCTTCTCGCCCGCCCGCACGAAGTAGTGAATGTCGTCATAGTTCAGCTCAGCCAGCTCGTGGTTGGCCCACATGCCAGTCAGCGGCACGGGCTTTTTGTTGAAGATTTCGAGCGCCTTGAGGCGACGCTTCAGCATCCACTCCGGCTCGCCCTTCATCCCCGACAGCTCGCGCACGACCTGCTCGGTCAGCCCCTTGCCCGATTTATAGACGTAGTTCTCTTCGTTGCGAAAACCATACTTCGAATAGTCAAATTCCAGATTTACTGCTTCTGCAACCATCTAAATGCCTCCATCAAGTTACGAGTTACGAGTTACGAGTTACACTTGCCCAGTTACGAGTTACGAGTTACGAGTGATGTAGCACGCAGTACGCAGTACGTAGCACGCAGTCGAATTACTCCAGATCCTCATCCTCAACCTGGCCCACACCATACAGCCCGGCCTTAAGCGTCTTGAGCGAGAGCAGCGCGCATTTGAGCCGCACCGGATTCTTGCTCAACGGGATGCCGATCAGCTCCAGCAGGTCATCCTTGCTGATGGTTTTGGCCTCCTCCACCGATTTGCCCAGCACCTCATCGGTGAGCATGGAGGCCGAGGCCTGGCTGATGGCGCAGCCCCGCCCCGAAAAGCGCACGTCACGGATGATGCCGTCTTCAATCAGCAAGTCCATCCGCACCCGGTCACCGCAGAGCGGATTATGCTCCTCGTGCGAGTAGGTCGCGCCCTCCAGTGTCCCGAAGTTGTGCGGGTGCTTGGCATGGTCAAGCAAGTTTTCGGTGTAGAAATCAGTCATAGTATTCCTCAGTCAGCAGTTTGCACTATGCAGTATATCACTGT